>JBDSXU010000121.1:0-8501 GCA_039926005.1 Marmoricola sp. | reverse complement strand
GCTGCTGCTGCTCGTGGCCGTGCGCCCGACCGCATTCGGCTTCGAGGAGCACCTGGCGATGCTGCACCGATTGCTGGACAAGCATCATCCCGAGCTGGTCGTGCTCGACGCAGTGGCCATGACGAGTACGGGCGGGCGGAACGAGACCACCTCCGCCATCTCGCCCGATCTCGACTTGCTGAAGGGGCGGGGGATCACGACCCTGATGACGACCCTCACGCACGGGGAGCGCTTCGAGTCGAGCGAGGTCAACGTGTCCACGTTGGTCGACACCTGGCTGCTGGTCCGCAACCAGGAGAGCAACGGTGAGCGCAACCGGCTGATGTCGGTGATCAAGAGCCGTGGGTCGGCACACTCCAACCAGGTGCGCGAGTTCGTGCTCTCCGACAACGGAGCCGATCTGCTCGACGTGTACGTCGGGCCGCACGGCGTACTCACGGGCTCAGAACGAGCCGAGCAGATCGGCCGGGAACGTCTCGCCCAGACAACCCGGGCTGACGAGACCGAGCGTCGGCGCCAGGAGCTGGTCCAGCGGGCGGCAGCCATCGACGCCCAGGTCGCGGCGCTGCAGGCCCAACTGGCCGCGGAGAACACCGAGTTCGACCGTTTCGTCGCTTCCGAGGACGCGGGGCGTGCGTCCGGTGTCGCCGTCCGGGCCTCCCAGGGACGAGTTCGCTCCGGTGACGCGTCCGAGGCCACCCCCGAGGAGAGCCGATGAGCAGCGACCCGGACTCGAGTTTTTCGACCCCCACTGGGGCCGAGGAGATCTTCGACCTGCGCCTCTATGTCGCCGGCCAGTCCCCTCGTTCGATCCGCGCGCTGGAGAACCTGCGGAAGGTGTGCGACGAGCATCTGGCCGGACGTTACCGGGTGGAGGTCATCGACCTGCTTGTTCACCCGGCACTGGCACGAGGCGACGAGATCGTCGCCGTGCCCACCTTGGTGCGCAAGCTTCCCGAGCCGATCCGCAAGACCATCGGCGACCTGTCCGATACCGACAAGGTCCTGATCGGTCTGCAGGTGCGACCGCAGGGCACGAACCCTCAGTGACCTCCGCAGACGTGAGGTGGGCGCTCACTCCCTATGTCAGCGGTGCCTCCCCGCGCTCGACCGAGGCCATTGCGACCGTACGGCGCATCTGTGACGAGGACCTGGCGGGAGAGGTGGACCTGAACGTCGTCAACGCCGTCGATCACCCGGCGCTGGTGAAGCGGGACCACATCCTCGTCCTGCCGACGCTGGTCAAACATGCACCGGAGCCACTCCGGCACCTGGTTGGCAACCTGAACGACGCGGACCGGGTGCGCACCGGGCTCGACCTGGATCCGACGGCGCTCGCGACGATGTCACTCCCCCAGGAAAGCCTCCCGGAATGACCGATCAGGAAGATCTCCAGGATGAGGTGGCACTCGACACGCTGCGCAGGCAGATCCTCTACCTCCAGGAGGCACTCACGGCAATCAGCAGCGGCGGCGTGGACGCCGTCGTCATCGGCGAGCCGAACGCAGAGCAGGTCTACACGCTCACGAGCGCCGATCAGCCCTACCGGGTCATCGTCGAGCGGATGGGCGAGGGCGCCGCCACCGTCTCCGAGCGAGGGGTGATCCTGTTCGCCAACCCTCAGCTGGCACTGTTCATCGGCATCGACCGCGACGCCATGATCGGGCGTGACATCACCGACTACGTGGACGAGGACCAGAAGCCGGCACTCGAGGCACTTCTGGCGAGCCGGACCACCGAGACCTGGCGTGTCGAGCTGAGCTTCAGGCGGCCCGACGGCATCGAGGTCCCGGTGCTCATCGCTTCCTCTGCCCTGGACATCGAGGGGATGCTGGTCCGGTGCCTGGTCTTCACAGACCTCTCCATGCAGAAGCGCATCGAGCAGCAGGTCTCGGAGGAGATGGCGCAGGCCGAGCGTCAGCGCGTCGCCCGCGAGGTCAACGACACCATCGTGCAAGGCCTGGTGACCGCGGAGATGGCCCTCGACCTCGAGCGGTTCGGCGATGCCCGCAGGGCGATCGTCAGCACCTCGGCGCAGGCACGACGCTGGATCGGAGAGCTCGCAGTCGACCACCGGGTGCACCCCGGAACGGCCGTCCGCAGCAGGGCTGCCCGCTCCGAGCCAGAGATGGACTCGACGTGACCGGCGGTGTCGACGTCCTCGTGGTCGACGACTCCGCCGATCTGCGCGACCTGATCAGCATGGTGATAGAACGACACTCCGGCGATTGGAAGGTCGTCGCCACGGCAGCCGAGGGTCAAGACGCAGTCGTCCAGGCGAGGACCAGCCAACCGGACCTGGTGCTGCTCGACATCGCCATGCCCGTGATGGACGGGATGCAGGCACTGCCGCTCATCCGCCAGGCGTGCCCGAACGCGGTGGTCGTGATGCTGTCCGGCTACCCCTTCGCCACCGCGGGCCAGGGCGCCCTCAACGCCGGCGCTCACGGCTACCTGGAGAAGTCCGACCTGGTCAAGGGCCTCGTCCCGCGTCTGCAGCAGATCCTGGACACGACGCTGGCCGACCGCGAGTCCTAGGACCCCCCGGGCGATCAGACTCCTCGGAAGGTGGGCTCGCGTCGCTCCCGAGCAGCTGCGATGCCCTCCTGCAGGTCTGCGGTCGCCAGGCTCACCGGCTGCGCCAGTGCCTCCCACTGCACGCACGACTCGAAGTCCTGATGGCCACCGTCGCGCAGCGCGACCTTGGTGTAGCGGCTGGGGATCGGGGCGGTGGCAGCGATCCCGGTGGCGATGTCGGCGACTGTGGTGTCGAACTCGTCGGCCGCGAAGACCCGCGAGACGAGGCCGAGCTGACGCGCCTCCTCCGCCTCGACCGTGCGGCCGGTCAGCAGCAGCTCACGCGCGTTGGCCTCGCCGACCGCGTTGGGCAGCAGGTAGGTCGCGGCCATGCCCGGGTTCATGCCGAGCTTGACGAAGGGTGCGCCGAGCTTGGCCCCCTCGGCGGCGTACCGGATGTCACAGGCCAGGGCCAGGCAGAGCCCCGCCCCGATCGCGGGGCCGTTCACGGCCGCAATGGTGGGCACCTCGAGCTTGCGGATCGAGAGCCAGGCCCGGTAGAAGCCCATCATCCGGGTGCGCAGGTAGTCCACCTCGGCATCCGGTTCGCTCGCGATCCAGGCCGTGTTGCCACCGGAGCAGAACGCCGTGCCCTCACCCGTGACGACGACCACGCGCACCGATCGGTCGGCCGCCAGCTGGTCGACTGCGGCCACCCATGAGGCAGTCATCTGGTCCGACATCGCGTTGCGCTGCGAGGGGTTGTCGAGGACCAGGCGGGCCACGCCCTCGGCCGGCCGCTCCAGGCGCAGGTGCTCGAAAGTCTGGGTGTTGTCGGAATTCGGTGACATGCCCGGAGATTACCGCCGTGGGACACGCCTGGGGCCCCGGACCTCCCCTGCGTGGATTGAGCCTGAGCGTGGTCTAGTCTCGAGCGAGGTTCGAGCACCGAACCCCGGCGGGTTTCCCCGAACGCTCCCGCCGAGACGACCGATACGAATGATGAAGGAGGCCGTCATGGCGGAAACTTGGAGCGGCGAGTTCTACTGCGTGAAGTGCAAGGAGAAGCGCGAGGCGAGCGGCGAGGTCAGGGTCAACGACAAGGGCACCCGGATGGCGAAGGCCGTCTGCCCGGTCTGCGGCACCAACTTGAACCGCATCCTCGGCAAGGCCTGACGCACTGGCCGATCAGGCCCCTCTCAGCCGACGAGACACGGCGGAATCCCTCTACCGAGGGGTCCCGCCGTCGTCGTATCCGGTGGCCCCGGACCCGGTTCGTCCCCGGGCTGTGGATTGAGGTTTCGCTACCGCAACGAGTCCGCCTAGCGTCCCGGCATGCACCTGCCGCAGGCCCGTCCCCACCTGGCCCCTGGCTTGCGCGTGGTCAGCCGAGGGCTCAACCACCTGCAGATCGGTCTCTACGACGGGTGTCGGGTCCTACTCCCCCGCACCGCGAGCGTCCACCGGGCCCTGGCACTCCTGCTTGAACGAGGCCCCACCGACGAGGACCCTGCGGTGATGGAGGTGCTCGGGCACCTGGAACGGCACGGATGTCTCGCCTGGGACCCCCGGGCCCACGGTGCCCGTGCCGCCGTGGCCGTGCTCGGTGGGTTCGAGGTCCCCGGCCTGCCCGACGCGCGTGAGCTGCTCTGGGCCGCCGGTCTCTCCTTGACGGCCTCGATCTGCGACGCCGAGGCCGTGATCGTGCTCAGTGCCGGTGAGCTCGACCGTCGCAGGCTCGACCCCCTGATCCGCAACCGGACCTGCCACGTCGTCACCCGGCTGGTGGACGGGGGTGCCGTGCTCGGCCCGTTCGTGGTGCCCGGAGCGACTGCATGCCTGCGCTGCATCGACGCCCAGCAGAGCGCGCACGACCCCGACCACGTCGCCGTGACCGCCCGCTACGCGCGCGCCACCGAGCGCCCGCGACCCGACGGGATCCCCGACCTCGATCCGGCACTGGCCGCGGTCGCGCTCGCCTGGGCGGTGCGCGACGTCGTCGCCCACGTCGACGGACGTCAGCCCTCGACCTGGTCACGGACCCTCGTTCTGGCCGCCAACCCCGCAGATCGCACTGAGCACGAGTGGTTGCGGCACCCGGAGTGTGGCTGCTATTGGTGAATCGATGCCCATTTGTCGGGCACCATGGAGGTATGACCCCCATCGCGCGCCGGCGCCTCGCGTGAACGATCTACCCCGCAAGGCGGCCGCGCGCACGGCCAAGCTCGCTGCGCTGCCGCTGGGGTACGCCGGCCGCACGGCGCTGGGCCTCGGCAAGCGGATCGGCGGTGCCTCGGCCGACGCCGTCCTCAGCGAGGTCCAGCAGCGCACCGCCGAACAGCTCTTCCGCACACTGGGCGATCTCAAGGGCGGAGCGATGAAGTTCGGCCAGGCCATGTCGATCTTCGAGGCAGCCCTGCCCGACGAGCTCGCCGCGCCCTACCGCGAGCAGCTGACCAAGCTGCAGGACTCCGCGCCGCCGATGCCCACGATGACCGTTCGCGAGATCCTCGCCCGCGAGCTGGGTCCGGACTGGAAGAACCACCTGGTCCAGCTGGACCCGGTGCCGACGGCAGCGGCCTCCATCGGTCAGGTCCACAAGGGCAGGTGGGCCGATGGCCGAGAGGTCGCAGTGAAGGTGCAGTACCCCGGCTCTGCAGAGGCCCTGACCTCGGACCTGCGACAGCTCGCCCGCATCGCCAGGGGTCTGGGCCCGCTGGTGCCGGGCCTGGACATCAAGCCGCTCATCGCCGAGCTCCAGGCACGCGCGGTCGAGGAGCTCGACTACCAGCTCGAGGCTGAGGCCCAGCGGGCGTTCGCCCTCGAGTTCCGTGACGATCCCGACATCGTCGTCCCCGACGTGGTGGCCTCGGCCGGGACGGTGCTCGTCACCGAGTGGATGGAGAGCTCCGACTCGTTGGCCCGGACCATCCGCGAGGGCACGCAGGCAGAGCGGGACCACTACGGCTACCGCTTCCTCCGCTTCATGTTCGAGGCGCCGGGTCGCACCGGCATGCTGCACGCCGACCCGCACCCGGGGAACTTCCGGCTGCTGCCCGGCAAGGACGGCAGCCCCGGCCGGCTCGGCGTACTCGACTTCGGCGCGGTGGCCCGCCTTCGGGAACGACAGCTGCCGCGTTCGCTCGGCGCACTGATCCGGATCGCGACGATGCAGGACTACGAGCAGCTCGTCACCGCCCTGCGCGACGAGGGCTTCATCCGCGAGCGGATCAAGATCGACGCCGACCAGTTGCGCGCCTACCTCGGACCGTTCATCGAGCCGGCCAGCATGGAGGAGTTCCACTTCTCCCGCGCGTGGATGCAGCAGCAGTTCCGACGGATCAACGACCCGCGAGGCGACGCCTATGCGGTGATGCTGCGCCTGAACCTGCCCCCGGCGTACATGCTCATCCACCGGACTTTCGCCGGCGGTATCGGCGTGCTGAGCCAGCTCGAGGCACGCGTGCCGTTTCGTCAGGTGCTGAGGGACTCGCTGCCGGGCTTCGCCGACTGACCCTGGTCGTTCACCACCACTCGGAATCGAGCTTGCTCTCCATGGCGCGCAGATGAGTGCGGGAGCAGTCGTCGCAGTACCACCGCGACTTCCCCTTCTCGACCGAGGAGATCCAGGTCAACGGCGGACTCGCCGACTCGACCACGGTGCCGCAGAACGAACAGGTGACCACGTCCCCACACTAGTGTCCACATGCCTGAGCCCCGGGAACGTCTGCGTTCCCGGGGCTCAGGTCTCGGTGGCGGTCGAGGGTCGCGCGCGCGTTCTCAGATGACGCGGGCGACCGCCAGTCGCGCCCGGTTCGCTGCCCTGTCGGCCCTGCGGGAGATCCGCTCGGCCTTCTGGGACAGACGCACCGCCCGGCGCTGCAGCCGGCGTGCGGCGGCAGCGCGGCTGGCACGATGGGTCTGCTCGACCTCGACCAGGCGCGCGTCGTGGTTGGCGCGGGCCAGGTCGATGGAGGTGATGCTCATCGTCGTACTCCGTTCTGGAAATGGTTCTGGTCATGGGTCGTCGGCTTCGGCTACGCCGCGGTGGCGGCGTCCTTGCGGGGCCGGCCCCGGGGGCGCTTGCGGGGGATCACCACTCCGGAGAGGAACAGCTCACCACCCCAGACGCCCCAGGGCTCACGCCGCTCGAGGGCGCTGGCCAGGCACTCCGCCCGAACGGGGCAGGCCTGGCACATCGCCTTCGCGATCTCGACGTCGCTGGGCGACTCGGCGAAGTACAGCTCCGGACTCGCGGTCCGGCACGGCAGCTCCGCCTCGTCGATGCCCTCCTGTTGGACAGCGCTGATGCGCATTCCGGGTCACCTCCTCGTGAGGTATGTCCTTGTGAAAGTTCTGGTGGGGGTTTTGGGAAACACAAAGGCCGCGGATCCCGGTATGGGTTCCGCGGCCTGGAGGCAGCTGAGGCAAATGAGCTGTGTAGCTCAGGTGATCAGCGGACTCCAGGAGCGGTAACCCATGGCCAGGTCGGCGTCGCCAACGGCCAGGAAGTTGACCTGGGTGTGGGCGTCCACGCGGCGGAAACCGGTCTGCGGGCAGACTCCGGCCACGGAACCACCGGAGGTGGGCGCGACGAAGGCCGACCGCAGAACGATCGGGGTGGTCTCGATGTCGAGCTTCATGCGGCACCTCCTTCGCGTGTTGCCGGGGCCCGTGTGGCCCGGTCCAGGTGAGTAGCAAGGTACGCCGCCCCGGATCGGGGGCGCAAATGATTTATCGAGATCTTTTCTGTAGTCGTGATCTGGCGCCGCGAACCGGAGTCTCAGCCGATGATGCCGAGCAGCTCCTCGGCGTACTTGTCGAGCTTTGTCTTGCCGATGCCGTTGATCGACTGCAGCCCCTTGCGGTCGGTCGGCCTGACCTCCGCGAGGGCCTCGAGGGTGGCATCGGAGAACACCACGAACGCAGGGACGCTCTGGGCCTCGGCCTGCTCCTTGCGCCACGAGCGCAGCAGCTCGAACAGCTCCTCGTCGTAGGGCACCGGGCAGTCCTGGCAGTAACCGCGGTTGCGCTCGCGCGAGCTGGCCAACGGCCGCTGGCACTGCTTGCACACTGCTGCCTTCTTGCCTCGGTGTCGAGAGCCTCGTGAGGGGCCGGTCCCGTCGACACGATCAGTGGCCGACTCGGGTCGGAGACCGGCGAAGAACCGGGACGGCTTGCGTCGGGCCTGTCCGCCGGGGTTGCGGGCCAGCGACCACGAGATCCACAGGTGCAGCCGGGCGCGGGTGACCCCGACGTAGAGGAGCCGACGCTCCTCCTCGACAGCCGCGGGGGTGTCGGCATAGGTGATCGGCATCGAGCCCTCCTGCATGCCGCACAGGAAGACCGCGTCCCACTCGAGGCCCTTGGCGGCGTGCAGGGTCGCCAGGGTGACGCCCTCGGCGACCGGGGCGTGCTGTTCGTGGGCCCGACGGTCGAGCTCGGCGACGAACCCGGCGAGGGTCGGCGGAGGTTCGGCCCCGGTCTCTCTCGCCGCGTGGTCGGTGGCCTGGGAGACCAGTGCCTGCAGCGACTCCCAGCGGTCGCGCGCCTGACCGCGTGCGGTCGGAGCGTCGGGTGACCAGCCCATAGCGGTGAGCACTGCCCGCACCTGGTCGACCAGTTCGTCGGAGGCCTCCGCGCCCGCTCGCAGCGGGCCGCGCATCATGGCGAGCGCCTGGCGCACCTCCTGGCGCTCGAAGAACCGGGCGGCACCCCGGACGACATAGGCGATGCCTCGACCGGTCAGTGCCTCCTCGAATGCCTCCGACTGGGCGTTGATGCGAAAGAGGATCGCCATCTCCCGCAGTGGGACACCCTGACGAGTCAGCCGGCCGACCTCCTCGGCCACCGCCTCGGCCTCGGCGACCTCGTCGGTGGCCTCCCGCCAGGTCAGCGCGGCGCCGGCCTCCCGCTGGGAGCGCAGCAGGACGCTGGCCGTCCCGGAGCCCTTGAGCAGGGCGTTGGCCGTCTCGATGATCTGG
>JBDSXU010000120.1:0-1736 GCA_039926005.1 Marmoricola sp. | reverse complement strand
AGGTCCACGTCGAGCCGGTAGGGGCTCACCTTCTGCGACGAGCTCTCCTTGCCCGCGAGGTCGACGAAGCTGATGCGCGGGTAGGTCATCGGGCCCTTCACGTTGTACGCCGGTCCGCCATCCGCTCTCACTTTGAGCGGACCGACCTCGATGTCTCGGCCGTTCGTCCAGAGCCCTTGCTTCTTCAGCCCCTGGATGTAGTCGGAGAGCTGGCGACAACTCGAGCAAGCCGCCTGGTCACGGGCCATGCCGGCGACCGGAGCGATGTCCCGGATCCGGACGGAGTACTGCACGACGTCCGCGAAGTAGCGCGCGAACTCCTCCGCACTCTGGCTGGACTTCGCCACCTTCGCGGGCGGTCGCGGCTTGGTCGTGTCCAGACCCGGAGGAGTGCCGGGGCTGGGCTTCGCCACCGGCAGCGGCTTGGTGGAAGACGGGTCGCTTCCGCATCCGGCCAACCCCAGCGCGAGGACCAGCGCGAGCACCAGCGCTAGGACCGGCGCTGTGGCCAGGGGAGTCAGGGCACGAGGCATGTCCGAAACCTACCCAATGCCGGGTCCGGGAGATCCTCCGGGAGGGCGCTCAGGCGCCCGCGGCCGCGAAGTGCAGCTTGCTGAAGGCCAGCGACTCGAGGAGGTCGGCCTCGCGCGCCTCACGCGTGCCGGCCTTGCGGGTGTTGATCTCCGCGACGATGTGGCCCTCGAAGCCCCGGTCGGCAAGCAGCTCCAGGAACCCTCCGCAGGGCTGGTTGCCGTGACCCGGCACGAGGTGCTCGTCCTTGGCCGACCCGCTGCCGTCGGTCATGTGCACGTGACGAAGCCGGTCTCCGAGCCGCTCGGCCATCGCGATCGGGTCGGAATGGGCCGTGGCCGAGTGCGACAGGTCGATCGTGGTGTTCGCGTAGGGCTCCTCGGACGGATCCCACCCGGGTTGGTAGACCTTCATCTCGCGCCGGGAGGTGGCGCGCCACGGATACATGTTCTCCACCGCGAACGCGATGCCCGTGCGTCGCTCCAGGTCCGCGATCCCCTCCACGAAACCGGTTGCGTAGTCGCGTTGCCAGCGAAACGGCGGGTGTACGACGACCACGTCGGCGTCGAGTGCAGCGGCCATCTCGGCGCTGCGCTCCAGCTTGGCCCAGGGCTCGGTGCCCCACACCCGCTGGGTGATCAGCAGGCAGGGCGCATGCACCGCGCAGACAGGGACCTGGTGGTAGTCGCGCAGGGCGCGGACCTTCTCGATGCTCTGGCTGACCGCGTCGATGCTGACCATCACCTCGACGGCGTCGTAGCCGAGCTTCTCGGCGTACTCGAACGCGTGGGTGGTGTTCTCCGGATAGACCGATGCGCTCGAGAGTGCGAACAGAGGTGCCATGTCGCCGCCTCAGCCGAGCGCGCTGAGCTGGTCGAGCCGGTCCAGGATGACGCCTTCGCGCAGTGCCCACGGGCAGATCTCGAGCTGCTCGAGATCGAAGATGTCCATCACGGCCGCCGCCACGAGTGCGCCGGCGACGACCTGGTGAGCACGGTTGCTGGAGACTCCGGGCAGCTCGGCGATCTCCTCGAGGTCCATGTCGAGCAGCTTGGGGATCCATTCGGCGAGATCGGCGGCCGGGAGGATACGGCGTACGAGCGGACCATCGCTGGAGGCCGCAGCCCCACAGATGCGGGCCAGCGAGCGGAACGTCTTCGACGTGGCGACCGCATGGTCGGGGGCGCCCCCTCGCAACAGGGTGC
>JBDSXU010000119.1:0-5182 GCA_039926005.1 Marmoricola sp. | reverse complement strand
GCCCTTGCTGACGCTCGATCCCTTGGCCGAGACGTTGATGACGTCCGCGGATAGCCACTTGCCGGCGATCTCGAAGGAGGACCGGGTGCGGGTCGAGTCCTCGAAGAACAGGTTGACCACGGTTCGGCCACGCAGTGCGGGGAGCTTCTTGACCGAGCGGTGCTGCACGTCGTGCATCTCCGCTGCCGTGTCGAACAGCGCCGCCACGTCGGCCACCGCCAGGTCGTCGATCGAGAGCAGGTGCTTGTTCATGCGAGCACTCCTTCCATGGGCGCGATCCGGACCTCGTCGTACCCGTCGGACTCCTCGAGCCGGACCATCACCCGTTCGGTCCGTGCACTGGGCAGGTTCTTGCCGACGTGGTCCGCGCGGATCGGGAGCTCGCGGTGCCCGCGGTCGACGAGTACGGCGAGCCGGACCGCCGCCGGCCGGCCGAGGTCGTTCATCGCGTCGAGCGCTGCGCGCACCGTCCGGCCCGAGAACAGGACGTCGTCCACGAGCACGACGACCTTGCCGTCGACCCCGCCGGGAGGCATCTGGGTGTGGTGCGGTCCGCGGGTGGGGTGGCGGCGCAGGTCGTCGCGGTACATCGTGATGTCGAGCGTGCCGAGGGGGACCTGCGCGCCCTCGACCTTGGCGATGCGCTCGGACACCCGACGGGCGAGGTGGACCCCGCGGGTGGGGATGCCGAGGATGACGAGGTTGTCGATGCCCTTGTTGCGCTCGAGAATCTCGTGCGAGATGCGGGTCAGGGCCCGGGAGATGTCACGGGCGTCGAGGACGGTGCGTCCATCGAGGGATGCTGCATCGGGAGCTGTCGGAACAGACGCTGGATGGGTAGGAGCCATCGGCACCGGACCTCCTTCTCCGCCTCACAGGACGGCTCGTTAAAGGATGTCGATCGGGGCTGACAATAGCAGTCGACCCCACCTCCTGTGGAACCGGCGCGGCGAGCTATTCGGGGAGGGGCGGGCCGACCACCTCGAGGCCGTAACGCGGCCCAACCTCGTTCCAACGGCCGATCTCCTCCGGCATCGAAAGCCCCTCGCCCTCCTGTGGGAGGTGCATCGAGCCGGCCGGCACACCGACCTCGTCGTAGAGCCCCATCAGGCCGCCGGGCGTCGTCATCGCGAGGAACTTCGCCGGCTTGGAACCACGGATGCGGAATGCGTGCGGCAGCCCGAGCGGGAGATAGATGAACATGCCGTCCTCGAGCTCGTGGAGCGCGTCACCCGCGCGGTAGTCGACCCGGCCCTCGATCACGAACCACGCCTCCGCCTCGCGGGTGTGTCGGTGCAGGGGGGTCGCGATCCCTGGCGGCTGGGTCACCAGCGACATGCCGAACTGGTTCCCGGTCTCGCCGGCGCTGACGAGGTGCTCGAACAGCGACCCCATGGCCCACGTCCCAGGCCCTTCCCCGACACGGTGCACGACGACGTTCTCACTCATGGCATATCTCCTTCATTGATCCGAAGTGACTTCGGATGAACTGCTACGGTAGGCCGCGTGTCTTCCCCCGTCAATGGACCACCCGGTCCGCGCACCTACCGTTCACCGCTCCGCGAGCAGCAGGCGGCGGCCACCCGTCGCGCCGTGCTCCTCGCGGCCCGTCACCTCTTCACCAGGCAGGGCTATCCCGACACGACCGTCGCGCAGGTCGCGAGCCGGGCGAGGGTCTCCGTCGACACGCTCTATGCGAGCGTCGGCCGCAAGCCGCAGCTCCTGCTCGCCGTCCACGACATGGTGCTCGGCAGAGCGGACGAGCCCGTGGTGGCCGAGCAGCGCGAGTACGTCAGGGCCGTTCAGGCAGCGGTCGGCGCCAGGGCCAAGCTCGTGACGTACGCCGAGGCGCTCGGCCGGGTCTTCCCGACGACCGTGCCGCTGGCGGACTCGCTGCGCGTAGCCGCCCAGGGCGACGCCGAGTGCCGCAACGTCTGGGAGGGGCTAAACGAGCGTCGGGCCACGAACATGCTCAGGTTCGCGCGCGAGCTCCGGGCCACCGGGGAGCTGCGCGACGACCTCGACGACGGGGACGTGGCGCACCTTGTCTGGACGACCAACAGCCCGGAGTTCTACCTGTTGACGACCGCCCGGGGCCGCACGCCGGAACACTACGTCGCGGTGGTCACCGACCTCTGGACCCGCACGTTGCTCGCCTGATGCGGCAATGACCAACAGGCCCCGCGCTACGGGCGCCGGTGGCCGTGGCGGTGGCGGTGGCGGTGGCGGAACAGGTAGCCGCCCGAGACCGTCACGGCCAATGCCCACACCGCATCGACGACGACGCTGCCCAGAAGCCCGTCCATGCTCACCACCGGCTCCACCAGACTCACCAGACTCACCAGAAGGCTACCGGCACCGGCCACCCCGACGAACAGCAGCAGAGCGATGAAGGTCTGGACGGTCTTCTCGTCGTCCCTCTCCTGGCTCCTCATGCCTCCATGGTGCCGTGCCGACCGATCGGCGGCCAGATCCGCCCTGTTCCAGCGCCTAGGGTGGCCGCATGGCCTCCGCTGCCTCGACCACTGGGACCCAGCACAGCACCGACGACCCGCGCAACGCCGAGATCCTGATCTGGGTCAATGGGGAGCTGCTCCCCCGTGAGCGCGCGGTGGTCTCGGTCTTCGACTCGGGCTTCGTCCTCGGTGACGGGGTGTGGGAGGGGCTGCGTGTGTCGGGCGGGCACCCGGCCTTCCTGGAGCAGCACCTGGACCGGCTGGAGGAAGGTGCCCGCGCGCTGATGCTCGAGGTCGGGATGTCCCGCGAGGAGCTGACAGCGGCGATCTACGCGACTCTGCGAGCGAACGACATGACCGACGGCGTGCACGTCCGTCTGATGGTGACCCGCGGGGTGAAGTCCACGCCGTACCAGGACCCGCGGATGACGATCGGGCCCGCCACCGTCGTGATCATCGCCGAGCACAAGGAACCGCTGCCCGCGACGGTCACCGAGGGCATCACGCTCTTCACCACCCACGTTCGCCGGGCGACCCCAGACACCCTCGACCCGAAGCTGAACGCGCACAGCAAGCTCAACGACATCCAGGCCTGCATCCAGGCCTACACGGCCGGCGCCGACGAAGCCCTGATGCTGGACCCGCAGGGCTTCGTGGCCACCTGCAACAGCACCCACTTCTTCATCGTGACTCGCGGCGGTCAGGTGTGGACCTCCGACGGCCGGTTCTGCCTGGCCGGCATCACCCGCGCCAACGTGCTCGAGGTCTGCCGCACGAACGAGATCCCCGCGAGGGAGACGACGTTCAGCCTCACCGACGTCTACAACGCGGCCGAGGCGTTCGTGACGGGGACCTTCGCCGGGGTCATACCCGTGCGCACGGTCGACGGACGCACCATCGGGACGGGTGAACGCGGACCGGTGGTGGAGCGGCTGCAAGGCCTCTACCAGCAGCACGTGGCGACCGATCTGGGGTCGCGCGGATGACTGTTCGCGTCGCGATGTGGTCCGGGCCGCGCAACATCTCGACAGCGATGATGCGGTCCTGGGAGAACCGGCCGGACACGGTGGTCCTCGATGAGCCCTTCTATGCCGAGTACCTCGCCCGCACCGGCCTGGACCATCCCGGTCGTGACGACGTGATCGCCTCACAGCCGACCGACGCCGCCGAGGTCGTCCGGCTGCTCACGAACGACGACTCTGCGCCGGTGCACTACGTCAAGCACATGACCCACCACCTGGCCGAGGACCTCGATCTCGGCTGGGTCGCGGGCTTCCACAGCGTGCTGCTGATCCGCGACCCCGCCGAGGTGGTCGCCTCCTACGTGCGCTCGCGGGAGTCGTGCGAGCCCGAGGACATCGGGCTGCTGCAACAGCTGCGGCTGCTCGCCGCCCTCCCCGTCGACTCCCCCGTCATCGATGCGGGCGACTTCCTGCGCGACCCCGAGAAGCACCTGCGCTGGCTGTGCGACTGGCTGGACATCGGCTTCACCGACCGGATGCTGCTCTGGCCGGCGGGTCCGCGTGAGTCCGACGGGGTCTGGGCTCCGCACTGGTACGACGCGGTCGTCCGGTCCACCGGCTTCGAGCCCTGGCGTCCTCGCACCGTCCAGCTCAGCGAGCACGACGCCGCGGTTGCGGAGGCCTGCCGGCCGGCGTACGACGAGCTGCACGCCCGCCGGCTGGTCCTCTGAGCCGATCGGGACCACCCGGGTCCAGCAATCGACCAGTCGGGTCAGGAGAGGTCCTTCAGCGCCGACTCGACCGCCCGGTGAAACGTCGGGTAGGCGTAGATCATCGACCTCAGCGTGTCCGTCGGCACCTCTGCGTGCACCGCGGTCGTGAGCATCGAGAGCATCTCGCCGCCGCTCGGGCCGACCGCTGTGGCCCCCACGAGGACACCGCGGTCGGCGTCCTCGACGAGCTTGATCAGCCCCTGCCCCTTGGCGATCCAGCCACGCGTCGACGAGGCGAGGTCCGTGAGGCCGACCCGCACGTTGAGACCCGCGGCGCGCGCCTGCTTCTCGGTCATCCCCACGGACCCGACCTCCGGGTCCGTGAACGTGACGTGCGGCAGCGCCCGGTAGTCGGCCGTCGGCCCGTCCCGGCCGAGGATGTCGCGCACACAGATGGCGGACTGGTACATCGACACATGTGTGAACGCGCCCTTGCCCACCACGTCACCGATGGCCCAGAGGCCCTCTCCAGCGCGCATGCGTTCGTCGACCTCGATCGAGTGTGCCGACGGGTCGAGGCCCACGGCGTCGAGACCGAGGTCGCCGAGGTTCGGCCGCCGTCCGGCCGCGACAAGCAGCTTCTCGGCGTCGATCTGCTGAGCCTCGAGCGAGATGCGGAAGCGGCCGTCGTCGTAGGACACGGAGTCGATCGTGATGCCGGTGAGCACCTGGATGCCCTCGTGCGCGAAGACGTCGGCAAGGAGCTTGCTCGACTCGGGCTCTTCCGGCCCGAGGATCCGGTCGCCGACCTCGAGCACCGTCACCCGCACCCCGAAGCGCGACAGCGCCTGGGCCAGCTCGGCCCCGATCGGGCCACCGCCGATGACCGCGAGCGAGCCAGGCACGGACTCGATCCGCAGGATGTCGCGGTTGGTCCAGTACGGCGTGTCCGCGAGCCCGTCGATCCCAGGCGCGGCGGGCGACGTACCGGGGTTGAGCACGACACCCCGCGAAGCCTCGAAGATCTCCCCGTCGACCTCGACGGTCCGCG
>JBDSXU010000118.1:0-9809 GCA_039926005.1 Marmoricola sp. | reverse complement strand
GCACCACTGTCCAGGAGATGAAGCAGTAGAACAGCGCCATGAAGGCGACCGCGGCGTACGTCGCCCGCGGGATCGTGCGCGCCGGGTCACGCGCCTCCGCGCGATACGGTCGCCGTCACGCCGACCGTGCCGATGGAGTCCGGGCGCAGGGTCGTCGAGCCGGACATGGACGAGGATGGTTCCGAGACCGGGGCGGTGGAGCTTGCAGAGAGAGCAGACATGGCGACCTCCCAGCGTTAAACGAATGGGATTCGTTTTAGTATCATTGCGATCCGGGTCACATGGCAAGGGATCAGTCGCAAAATTGTTGCGCAAGAGAGGAACTCGTGGGTAGGCCGAGTACGCCGCTGCTGTCCAAGGACTCCATCGCCACCGCCGCGCTCCGGCTGGTCGACCGCACGGGAGAGTTCACGATCGCCCAGGTGGCCGGCGCCCTCGGGGTGCGGCCGTCGTCGCTGTACAACCACCTCTCCAGCAAGGGCGAGATCGTCGAGGCGATGCGCTCCTCCGTGTTCCGCGAGAGCGGAATCGAAGCCGACCAGGCGGGGACGTGGGACCAGACCGCGCGCACGTTGCTCCGCCGGTATCGCGACTGCTTCGCCCGCCACCCACGCCTTATTCCCCTGGTGACGGCCTACACCGTCACGTCGCCGGAAGTCATGGGCATGTACGACGAGCTCGCCGAGACCTTGAGCAAGGCCGGCGTCCCAGACGGTCAGCTGCTCGACGTGATCACGATGTGCGACAGCATCGTCCTCGGTGCCGCCCTCGACCTCGCAGCGCCCGACGAGGTCTGGGCCGTGGACCAGGCCCGCAGCCCCGCGCTGATTGCAGCGATCCAGCAGGCCGGCTCCGGACGCCTACGGTCCGACCGGGCGTTCGAGCTCGCGCTCGACTTACTCATCGTGGGTATCGCGAGCATGGTCGAACAGGGCAGCCTGCCGCCCTGAACCGCCCGCTCAGCCCAGTTGAAGCAACCGAGCGGCGTTCTCGACGAAGATGAGCGGTTCGCCTCACCGCCGACCTCCAGCTCCTCCGACGAAGACAGTTGGACCGCATGTCACCGGTGACAGAAGCGGGTCCCTGCGGCTACGCTGGCCGCGCGTTGGGTGATTCTCGGTTGCACCTCGACCCAGATTGACGTGACCAGCTCCGACTGACGGGCATTCCAGGTGATGCGACCATGAAGCACGTGGACTGGCCGGCGAACAGCCTCGGGAGTTCGGCAGACCCGTCGGTGGTGCTTGTCGCCGGAGCTCCTGGGTCGGGCAAGTCGACCGTCGGTGCGTTGATCGCGGGTCACCTGTCAGCCGCCCTGCTGGACCTCGACACCGCAACGGCCAGCCTGACGGCAGTCGTCGGTGAACTTCTCGGCACCGACGACCTCGACGATCCTGAGGTCGTCCGCGCCACGAGGGGCGCGCGTTACGAGGCCATCACTGCCCTGGCGGAGGACAACGTTGCCGTGGGCCTCAGTGCGGTGCTGGTGGCCCCCTTCTCCACCGAGCGCCGTGACCCCGCAGCGTGGAACGCCATCCGGCATCGCATGTCGGAGGTCGGCGCGAGGACCACTCTGGTATGGCTGCGGATATCGCCTGACGAGGTGCTCCGACGCGTCGAAAGCCGCGCCGCGGATCGGGATGGCTCCAAGCGTCGCGGCGACTGGCTCGCCGGCCTCGATCTGGGGCCACCCGCAGTGCCGCACATCGAGGTCGATGCCCATCTGCCCCCGGCCGCGATCGCCGAGCTGGTCGTGGCGTCGCCGGTGGGGGAACGACAGGGATGAGTACCTTCACGCGAGGTGACCCCCGTCCAGGTCGGATGTTGTCCACCCAACCGGTCAAGTCAGCAGCAGGAGGCGAGCATGGCGGCCACGATGCGTGAGGTGGCGGAGCGGGCCGGGGTGAGCCCCAAGACCGTTTCGCGAGTGCTGCGCAATGACCGCTACGTCTCGGACGACGTCCGAGCGCGGGTCAATGCGGCCGTCGGTGAGCTGAAGTACGTGCCCAACATGCTGGCCGTCACGTTCCGCAAGGGTCGCGACGCCGCCATCGGCGTGGCCGTGCCGGACATCGCCGACCCGTTCTTCGCGCAGATCGTGCAGGCGATAGAGATCGAGGCCAGGGCGCGGCAGACGGCCGTCATCATCTCCAGCCTGAGCTTCCGCGCTGAGAACGAGCAGGCAGCGATCGAAACACTGCTGCAACGCCGGGTCGTCGGGCTGATCGCCTGCCCTGTCGCCCCCGACCAGTCCTACCTGGCGCCGTGGCTGGGTCGAACTCCGATGGTGTTCGTGGACCGCGCGCCGAGCAAGCTGGCGGCTGACAGTGTCATCGAGGACGACGCGGGCGGAGCGCGCCTTGCCACCAATCACCTGCTGCAGCACGGACACCGGCGCATCGCCTTCATCGGTGACGACACTCGCGCCCCGACGACCAAGCAGCGACTTCAGGGGTACTCCCAGGCGCTGGCCGACGCCGGCATCGCTGTCGACGAGGGGCTCGTGCACTTCGGCCCGACCGAGCCATCCGCCATGGACCGTGTGCTGCGAACCCTGACTGCGCAGTCGGACCCGCCGTCGGCCATCTTCTCATCGAACGCACGTTGCACCATGGAGGTCTTCGCCGGCCTCAAGCGTCTCGGCGCGGAAGGGCTGGCCCTGGTCAGCTTCGGGGACTTCCCGATGGCGGCGTCCCTCGACCCGCCAGTGACCGTGATCGACCAGAACCCCGCCGCCGTCGGCAGGTTCGCCGCCGAGCGGCTGTTCCTCCGGATCGACGAGCCCACCAAGCGCCTGCGTCGCCGCACGGTGCTGCCGGTGTCGCTCACGAAACGCGGCTCGGCCGAGTTTCCCGCGCTGGCACAGCCCCGCTGACGATCCTTGGTGTGCGTCGTGTGACGAATGCCACCTAAATATGACATCGGTGTCAGAGATTTCAAGAAAGTCGTATGACACCGGTGACATACGAGCCGTTGGCGGCGTACGGTCTGCATACCCGAAGGGAGCGAGCATGAAGGCAGTTGTCTACGACGCCCCACAGAAGTACGTCGTCAAGGAGATTCCCCGCGCCGAGGCCGGGCCGGGCGAGGTGCGTATCCAGGTGGACCAGGTCGGCATGTGCGGCACTGACGTGCACATCCACAACGGCGAATTCGGTGCCGTGTTTCCGCTGACTCCGGGCCACGAGCTGGTGGGGACAGTGGACGCACTGGGAGAGGGTGTCGACCGGTTCGCGATCGGCGAGCAGGTCACCGTGAACCCGAACGTCTACTGCGGCACCTGCGATTACTGCCTGTCCGGGCGACTCATCCACTGCGCGAACATGTTGGGGTACGGCAGCAACTTCCCGGGATTCTTCGCTGAGTTCGTCACCGTAAGAGCGGACCTGGTCTTCTCGGTCGACGGCATCGATCCGGACACCGCCGTCTTCACCGAGCCCGCCGCCTGCGCCATGCACGGCATGGAGTCGCTGGCCATGCGTCCCGGCGGCACGGCACTGGTCTTCGGGGCCGGGCCGACTGGCCTGCTCCTCGCCCAGCTCATCAAGAGCGGAGGCGCGGCCTCCGTGACCATGGCAGCGCCCACGCAGTTCAAGCTCGACACCGCCGCCGCGCTGGGCCTCGACAAGACGGTCCTGATCGACCGGCGTGACATGGAGGCGAACCGCCGCCGGCTGCTCGAGGCCTCTGGCACAGACGGCTACGACTACGTCGTCGAGGCGACCGGGTCCACCGCCGTTGGGGACATCTGCGTGCCGTTGACCCGCAGCGGCGGCACCGTCCTGGTGTATGGCGTCACCCGAGCGGACGAGACGGTGAGGTTCCATCCGTTCGACGTGTTCCGGCGCGAGATCACCATCAAGGGCTCGTTCGCCGAGATGACCTCCTTCGGCGCAGCCATCCGCGCCCTTCGAGCCGGCCGGGCCAGGACGGACGGCATCATCACGCACCGCTTCTCACTCGACGACTACGGCAAGGCGCTCGACGCCGTCGCCAACGACCGACACGTTCACAAGGTCGTGCTCGTCCCCTAGCCCAGGCCCAGCCTCCATGACCCGACCGAACGCCGCACCGCAGAACTAGAACGGGCTCCAGCCCACAAAGGTGGTAGATCGCATGACTGAACCAATACTGAAGGCAACGGGTCTGTCTCGGAGCTTCGGCCACGTACGTGCTCTCGACTCGGCCGACTTCGACGTCTTCCCGGGCGAGGTCGTCGCGCTGATCGGCGACAACGGCGCCGGTAAGTCCACCCTCGTCAAGGTGCTGACCGGCAACGTGGCCCTCGATGAGGGTGAGGTGTTCTTCAACGGCGAGCGGGTGCAGATCACCTCTCCCCAGCAGGCCTCGGCCCTTGGCATGGAGGTCGTCTACCAGGACCTGGCGCTGGCGCCGCACCTGAACCCGGTGCAGAACATGTTCCTGGGCCGTGAGGTGCCCCGCAAGGGCGTGCTGGGCCGGCTCGGGTTCATGGACGAGAAGGCAATGACCACCAGGGCCAAGCAGGGCTTCGACGAGCTCGGCGGCACTGTTCGAGCCATGACAGCTCCTGTCGGTGCGATGTCGGGCGGGCAGCGGCAGCAGGTCGCCATCGCACGCGCGATCAGCTGGGCCGACAAGGTCGTCGTCCTGGACGAGCCGACTGCTGCGCTGGGGGTGGTCCAGACGCGGAACGTGCTGGACAGCATCAAGCGCGTCAAGGCCAAGGGCATCGCCGTCATCCTCATCTCGCACTCGATGCCGCACGTGCTGGAGGTGGCTGACCGGGTCCACGTGCTGCGGCTCGGTCGAAGGGTCGCCACCTTCAGGGCTGCAGACACCTCGGTGGAGGAGCTAGTCGGTGCCATGACCGGCGCCCTGGACAAGGAAGGGAATGCGGCATGAGCGTCATGACACGTCCTAGTGAGAACGCTGTGGTCGACACCGGCGAGGGACACCCCTCCCTGCTGAAGCGTATGGGCAACACGCAGTCCGTCTGGATCCTCGGGGTACTCGTCGTCATCATCGCGTTCTTCTCCGTGACGGGCGGTGACAAGTTCCTCTCGACCTCGAACTTCTCGTTGATCTCCCAGAACGTCGCGGTATGGGCCGTGCTCGGGGTCGGGATGACGTTCGTCATCATCACCTCGGGGATCGACCTGTCCATCGGTTCGGTGCTGGTCTTCTCCAGTGTCGTCGCCGCCAAGGTGATGGAGTCGGTGGGCGGCCAGGGTTGGGGCACGTCGTTCATCGGCATCGGTGTGGCCATGGTGACCGGTCTGCTGTGGGGTTGCCTCAACGGCTACCTCGTGGCCAAAGCGAAGATCCCGGCGCTGATCGTCACCCTCGGCACGCTCTCGGTGGCGCTTGGGCTCGCCCAGGTGATCACGGACGGCATCGATATCCGGTCGACGCCCGAGGCAATGACGGACTTCAACACCTACATCTCGTTCTTCGGGCTCCCGTCCCTGCCGTTCATCGCGCTGATCGTCCTCGTCATCGGGGGCGTCGTCCTGCACAAGACCAGGTTCGGCCGCTATACCTACGCGATCGGTTCGAACGAGGAGGCGGCGCGCCGCGTGGGCGTCAAAGTGGACCGACACCTGATCAGGATCTACGCGCTCTCCGGCCTGCTGGCTGGGTTCGCGGCCACCATGTCGCTCGCCCAGTTCGGCACCACCACGATCGCGGGTCAGTCGCTGACCAACCTCAACGTGATTGCCGCCGTGGTGATCGGAGGGACGTCCATCTTCGGCGGTGAGGGCTCGATCTTCGGCACCGTCGTCGGCCTGTTCATCCCGGCAGTCCTGCAGGCCGGGTTCGTGATCATCGGCGTACAGCCGTTCTGGCAGGGCGTCGCCGTTGGTGGCGTGCTCATCGCCGCTGTGTACGTCGACCAGTCACGACGGGCAGCCGCACTCCGTGGTGCCAGCTCCACCAACCCCCTGCGTGCGCTGCTGCGCCGCGGCAAGTGAAAGGAACACGTCAGTGAATCGCACCAGAATCATCAGGCCGGTAGCGGTCGTCGCCATCGTGACGATCACCGCAGCTGCTTGCGGCGTCTCGTCCAGCAAGCCCAAGTCCGAGAACGGCGGCTCCGGCAACAGCTCGGACAAGTCGGTCAGCAGCCTCACGGCACCCGGGAAGTCCAGCAAGGACTACAAGATCTCGTTCATCCAGGGCGTCGCCGGCGACGAGTTCTACATCTCGATGCAGTGCGGGGTCCAGTCCGAGGCTTCCAAGCTCGGGGTGTCCGTCAACACGCAGGGGCCCCAGAAGTTCGACCCGACGCTGCAGAAGCCCATCGTGGACTCGGTCGCCGCGTCGAAGCCGGATGCCATCGTCATTGCGCCGACCGACGTGACCGCCATGCAGACGCCACTCGCATCGGCCTCAGCGAAGGGCAGCAAGATCGTGCTCGTCGACACGACCTTGAAGGACCCCTCGATCGCCGTGACGGGCATCGCCTCCGACAACATCGGCGGTGGCAAGGCGGCCTTCAAGGCCATCCAGCAGAAGAACCCTGATGGCGGGAAGGTCATGGTCATGTCGACCGACCCCGGCGTCTCCACTGTCGATGCCCGTGTCAAGGGCTTCCAGGACGCCGTCAAGGCCGACTCCAAGTTCCAGTACATCGGGGTGCAGTACTCGCACGACGACCCGGCCACCGCCGCCCAGCTCACCAGCGCTGCGCTGCAGAAGGACCCCGACATGGTGGGCATCTTCGCCGCCAACCTCTTCGCCGCCGAGGGCAGCGCCACCGGACTGAAGCAAGCAGGCAAGAAGGACACCGTGGACATCGTCGGCTTCGACGCCGGACCCAACCAGGTCAAGGCGCTGCGTGACGGCACGGTCCAGGCGCTGGTGGCCCAGGAGCCGGCAACCATCGGCCGTTACGGAGTGGACGCCGCTGTCTCCGCCCTCGAGGGCAAGGACGTTCCCTCGCTCGTCCAGACCGGCTTCAAGGTGATCACGAAGGACAACGTCGACGGGGACGGCGCTGACGCCATCTACAAGTCGAAGTGCTGAACGGCTGTGGGGTCGGCCACTGCGCCGACCCCACAGACCGCTGAACAGCGCACCGGCGACGGACGTCTGGTCGACAGGCGCGCCCTCGTCCCACGCGAAGGAGGACCCCATGACCATCATCGTTGGATATCGCCCCACGTCCGAGGGGACGGCAGCGCTCGAGCGGGCGATCGACGAGGCAGATCGTTCCGACGCTCCTCTACTGGTTGTGCACAGCGCAGAACAGCCGACCGAGACAGCTCGGTCCATCTCCCTGGAGCGTGGCGCCGACGCACTCTCCGAACGTCTCGCGACACGCGGGATCCGCCACGAGATCAGACAGCTCGACCGGGACGACGACGCGGCGGACGCGATCCTTGCCGGAGTCACCGGGGCGGCGGTGGACCTGATCGTCATCGGCTTGCGTCGACGCAGCCCCGTCGGAAAGCTCGTCACCGGGAGCGTCGCACAGCGGGTCCTCCTGGAGGCTCCTTGCGCCGTGCTCGCTGTCAAGGCTCACTCGGGGTGAGCACGCGACTCGTGGCTGGCCTCGATCTCGGCAGCACTGGACTCAAGATGCTCCTCACCGACGAGGACGGCAGCGAGGTCCTGGTCGTCCAGCGCCCGACGCCCTGGCGAGACGGTCCCCGCGGCACCACGGACATGGCTGCCGGGGACCTCGTCGAGACGATCAAGGATCTGTTCGACACCGTCGCGGAGGGTCTGCGTGCCCTGCCGCAGGGCGACGTTGCCGCGGTCGACGCGATCGCGATCTCGGGCATGGGCGAGACCGGAATTCTCGTGGACCGATCCGGTGTTGCCGTGGCTCCGGGGATCGCGTGGTTCGACCCTCGCGGCATGCAGCAGGTCGACGCCATGCCGCCGCACCTTCGGGAGCAGTTCGCGGGACGGACCGGACTGCCCATCGGGGCGCAGGTGTCGGTTGCGAAGCTGCTTCACCTGCGCGACGGAGGACTGGAGCTCCATGGGCTGAGGTGGTTCAACCTTCCTGAGTTCGTGGCGGCATCCCTGGGCGCTCGAGAGGTCAGCGAGTACTCGATGGCTTCGCGAACCGGGCTCCTCGACCAGGACACCGGACTGCCATGGCCGGAGATGCTGGACCACCTCGGCGTCTCCGTTGACTTCCTGCCGCCACTCGTGGATGCCGGGACCGCCCTGGGCGAGACGACAGCCGACTGGCTTCCCGCTGTCTTTGCCGGGGCACTCGTGACGGTGGCGGGCCACGACCACCTCGTCTCCGCCGTGTCCGGAAGCGCCATTCCCGGAGACGGGTACCACGTGTCGATGGGCACCGCCGAGGTGTTGCTTCGCGTGCTCGACTCACCCATTCCATTTGAGTCCCGGGAGATTCTGGCCACCTGTCTGATCAACTCCGTGCGCCACGTCGTACCCGGCCAGCATGTCGTGATCGCCGGCGTGAAAACCGGCCTCCTGATGCGGCGGGCGCTGAGGCTCTCTGGGATCTCCGACCGTCCCGGGCGCGACCAGCTCGACGCCGAAGCGCTGGCCCTGCCCCTCGAGGGGATGCTGGCCGACGACGCGATCGAGGTGCGCGGGGCGCGCAACGACGACGGTGTCCTGTCGCTGACCATTCGGGGCGACGGAGTGACCCGGGCCGAGATGTTCAACGCCGTACTCCGGCACGGCAACGACGAGATCAGGCTCCTCGTCGACGTCATCGACCAGGTGATGCCCGCTGCACGGTCGACCCTGCTGACCGGCGGCTGGGCCGGCATGAAGAGCGTTCAGCGAGCGCGGTCGCGCGTGCTTCCTCGGGTCAGGGTCTCTGATCGCGACCAGGACACGGCCTACGGCGCGGCCCTGTGTGCCATGCGACTGCTTCAGCGCACCACGCGACAGACCTTTCCGCGGAGCTGCCGCGAGAACGGACCATCCGAGCGAACTCGCTCGACCACCGATACAGGAGACCCCATGAATGAACTCACCACGCTCGAGCGACGCGGAATGTCCGCGATCTCGACCGCAGCCGGCAAGATGCTGATCGTCGCCGCGGACCAGCGCAACAGCATGAAGGCCGTGATGACCGACGCGCCCGACGGACCTGCCTCCGTGACGACCGAACAGCTCGTCGCAGCCAAGGCCGACCTCGTGAGGTACCTCGGCAACCACGCTCCTGCCATCCTGCTCGACCCCGAGGTGGCGCTTCCTCAGATCGTCGACGACGCCACGCTGTCACGGGGCACGGCGCTCGTGGTGGGCATGGATGCGTCTGGTTTCGAGACGGTCGACGGCCTCCGCTACACCAACTACGTCGACGGGGTGACCGCGCGAGTCGTCCGGGACCTCGGCGGGAACGTCGCCAAGATGCTCTTCTTCATCCGGCCCGACAAGCAGGACGCGGACTCGCGGGTGGCAAAGGAGATGCGCACCCTGGTGAAGTCCTGCGAGCAGGAAGGGCTCCTGCTGATCATCGAGCTCCTCACCTACCGTCTCGAGGACGAGTCGGCGGCGGACTACCAGGTCGCCTTCCCCCAGCTGGTTGCCGATGCCGCCGCGCTCGCCGTGCAGTGCGGCGCCAAGGTGCTCAAGCTGCCCTACCCCGGGTCAGCCGAGGCGAGTGCCTCCGTCACAGCGGCAACGTCGGGTGTCCCGTGGGCGGTTCTCTCGGCCGGGGTCGACCACGAGACATTCATCAAGCAGGTGGCGATCGCGATGGCCAACGGAGCCAGCGGCGCCATGGCCGGACGATCCCTGTGGAAGGACAGTCTCGCCGTGTCGCCAGAGGTCCGGGAGAACCTGCTCACCAGTCGCGCGCTCGTCCGGCTGCGTGAGCTGGCTGC
>JBDSXU010000117.1:0-3115 GCA_039926005.1 Marmoricola sp. | reverse complement strand
GGCAACGAGAGTCGCGAACTCCTCCTGCGCGAGCCCGTCATTCGAGGCGCGGGAGACATCCCAGGCGGCGGCGAGCCTCACCAGCAGACGTCGTACGCCGGCCGCGTCGACATCCACCTCGACGAGGTGCGCGAGCGGTACGGCGAGAGTGACCGACCCGACGCTACGGGAGAGGTCAGGGGTCATCCCGGGATCGACCGTGACCATCGAGACGGGCACGACGAACCACCGGTCCGCACCTCCCACGAGGACATGCGTGCCCGTGGGTGCGTCGGCGACCGCCGCGACGGCACCGGCCAGACGATCCTCGTGCACCTCCAGCGAGGGCAGAAGGCCGACCCCGACGGTGATCTCCCCGGTCGCGATCCCGGCACGAAGATCGACATCGTCGACCAGCAGCCCGGCCAGCGTCGTGGAGAGCAGGCCGCCGGGGACCAGACCATAGGCGGCCGCCTCGAGCGCCACCGCCTGGTCCAGCAGGGACCCACCACCACCGAAGGGCTCCGGAAGCGCGATCGTGGTCAGGCCCATCTCGGCCACCTTGCCGGACCACTTCGCCAGCGACTCCGCCGAACCCTCGGCAGCCCGCACCGCGTCGGTCGTCGACTGCCCCTTCGCCCAGGCACGCAGCGACTCGGCCAGCTCGATGTGATGGTCATCGATCCCGATCGGCACGGGGCCTCCAAGACTAGAACGTGTTCCACTCATGCCATGTGGCGCACCGGGCGTCATAGCTCGTGGTCGCCATTGCCGCGACTACGCATGACCACCCCCAGGACCTGGCCACCTAGGCTGCGCCCGTGACGCAGATGCCCGCCGACCTCCTCGCCCACGCCCGCGCCGCCAAGGGGTTCATGCCCGAGGACGAGGGCGCATGTCTCTACTCGACTGCGCTCGAGCAGCTCGGAGCCGGGCCGGCCCTCGAGGTGGGTACCTACTGCGGCAAGTCCGCGATCTACCTCGGCGCCGCGGCGCAGATCACCCACAGTGTGGTGTTCACCCTCGACCACCACCGCGGCTCCGAGGAGAACCAGGCGGGCTGGGAGCACCATGACGCGAGCCTGGTGGACCCGGAGCTGGGCGTGATGGACACCCTGCCGGTGTTCCGCCGCACGATCGCGCTAGCCGGGCTCGAGAACGAGGTCGTCGCCGTCGTCGGACGGTCCACGACCGTCGCCAAGCACTGGCGTACGCCGCTCTCGTTGCTGTTCATAGACGGTGGGCACGCCGAGGAACACGCCCAGAACGACTACTCCGGGTTCGCCCACTGGGTCCAGCCCGGCGGGGTGCTGGTGATCCATGACGTCTTCGAACGGCCCGAGGACGGCGGTCAGGCGCCGTTCCACGTCTGGCAGCGCGCGGGTGCGGGCGGGGCGTTCGAGCCGGCCGGGACCGTGGGGTCGATGCGGGTGCTGACCCGGACCTCAGGATCTGCGGGCGAGGGCGTCGGCTGAGGCCTGTTCGGGGCAGCCGCACTCCAACGCGATCCCCTGGAAGTGCGCGGCCAGGGTCCCGCCGCGCATGATCCCCGAGGCCGGCGAGGTGCGCGAGAGCTCGTCGGCCGCCAGGATCACGGCGGCAGCGGTGTAGGTCGTCTGCTCCGCAGGCCAGAAGACGTTCTCGGGGTGGACAGACCCCGTCCAGTAGCCGCCGTTCTCATGGCGCAGGTGCTGCATGTCGGCGTACAGCCGCAGGGCGCGGGGGTGGTCGTCCAGACAGTCGAGCGCCATCACCAGCTCGCACGTCTCGGCGCCGGTCACCCACGGGTTCGCGTCGACACAGCGGACGCCGAGGCCCGGCATCACGAAGTCGTCCCAGCGCGCGGCGATCAGGTCGATCCCGGCCCGGCCGCGAACGGCGCCGCCGAGGACGGGGTAGTACCAGTCCATCGAGAACGTGGACTTGTCCAGGAACAGGTCGCGGTGCTCGCGCAGCGCGTGGCCCAGACGGCCCCCCGCGAGCTCCCACTCCGGTTGCTGGTCGTCCATCAGCTCCGCGAGCGCCACCCCCGCACGCAGCGACTGGTAGATGCTCGACGACCCGGCCACCAGCGCGTCGCGGTTCACCCGAGCCGGACCGTGGGCATCCCACTCCTGGGACCATGCGATGCCACCGAATGGCAGCTACATCCCGACGACGAACTCCAGCGCGCGGCGTACGACGGGCCACATTCGCCTGACGAACGTGAGGTCGCGCCGCAGCATCCAGTGGTGCCAGACACCGACTGCGAGGTAGGCGCTCATGTTCGTCTCACCACTCGGGTCCTCGACCTCACCGGCCACGATCTTCATCGCCCAGGTGCCGTCGTGGCGCTGGTTGTGGCGGCACCAGTCGTACGCCGCCTCGGCAGCCTCGACCTCGCCGGCCACCAGCATCGCCATCGCCGCCTCGACGTGGTTCCAGACGTCGACGTGCTCGCCGACCGTCCACGGGACCGCGCCGTCCGGCTCCTGCATGGAGGCGATCGAGGCAGCGGTCTCCGCGACCTGCGCAGCACTCAGGACGCCCTCCACCGATGGAATGTCGTGGGTGCCCGAGGGACGGCCCTGCGCTTGTCCGAGACTCATGCCGGCTTGCGGAGGTAGAGCACCATGCTCTTGCCGATCAACGGATTGAGCACCCTGTCGGCGCCGCGGGTCAGCATGCTCCAGCGCGGCGTCTTCATGATGTCCCACACCAGCACCTGGTGATAGACCTTCACGATCGGGTTCTCGTCGTTGTCGACGCCGACCGCGCACTTGAGCCACCAGTACGGCGAGTGCAGCCCGTGGGCGTGGTCCTTGCCCTCGAAGACCATCCCGGCCTTCCGCAGCTTGCCGACCAGCTCGTCGTCGGTGTAGATCCGCACGTGGCCACCCTCGACCTCGTGGTACTGGTCGCTCAGCGCCCAGCAGATCTTCTCCGGGAGCCAGCGAGGAACCGTGACGGCCATCGTTCCGCCGGGCCGCAGCACCCGGACCAGCTCGGCGATCGCGGCCTCGTCGGCGTGAATGTGCTCGAGCACCTCGGAGGCGACCACCCGGTCGAACTCATCGTCGGCGAACGGCAGTGAGAGCGCGTCGCCCTCCTTGGTGTCGGCCTCGGCGCCGTCTGGCACCTCGCCGGCCTCGCGCAT
>JBDSXU010000116.1:0-7023 GCA_039926005.1 Marmoricola sp. | reverse complement strand
TGGGCGGGTCGGCGATGGCGGCGGTCGCGGCAGTGGCTGCCGTGCGTGCCGGCGAGAACGGCATCGTCCACAGCTCGGGCTCAGGCACGGGCGCCACCCGGGCGGGGGCGGGTGCATCCGGCTGAGGGTCGTAGATCCGGGCACGCACTTCGCGCACCGTCGGACGCTCGAGTGGTTCTGGTGAGAGACACTCGCGGAGCAGGCCGGCGAGCGGCTCGCAGACTCCGGTGACGTCGAACTCGCCTCGACGGACGCGATCCATGATCGCCATCGCGGGCCCCTTGCCGTAGGGCGGTCGGCCGGTCGCGGCGAAGACGACCGTCGCGGCCCAGGCGTGTACGTCGGAGGCGACGGTCGCCTCGTCGCCGTACAGGATCTCGGGCGCCAGGTAGCCGGGCGTGCCGAGCAGCCAGCCGGTCTGGGTGAGGCGTGGGTCGTCGGTCACCCTGGCCAGGCCGAAGTCGATCAGGACCGGTGAACGACCCTCCATCAGCACGTTGGTCGGCTTGACGTCCCGGTGCAGCACTCCCACCCAGTGGATGTCCTCGAGCGCCGCGGCCAGCAGGTCGGCGAAGTGCAGCAGGTCGTAGCCCGCGATCGGCCCCTCCTCCGCCACGTGGTGGTAGAGCGAGAGGCCCGGGACATAACGGGTCACGACGAACGGGACCGGTCCGTGCGGGTCGGCGTCGAGGATCTCCGCTATGCGCGGGCTGCGGATCCGCCGCAGCGAGCTCACCTCGCGCGCCAGCCGCTCGCGCGCCTCGCTGTCGCCGACGATGTGGGGTCGCAGCACCTTGAGCGCGACGCGCTTGCCGTCCGGCCCCATGGCCAGGTGGACCACGCCCATGCCCCCCTCGCCGATCTGCGCCAGCAACCGGTAGTCGCCGACGCGCGGCTCCTCAGGGGAACTGGGCACAGTGGTCACGGCCCAACGATATCTGGACCAATCGCCGGATCAGCGGACCCGGTGCATCCAACCGAACGAGTCCTCGGCTCGGCCGAACTGGATGTCGACCAGCGCCTGCCGGATCTCCATAGTGAGCGGTCCCGCCTCGGCCGAGCCCTTGACCTCACCGCCGTCCCACTTCAGCGCTCCGACCGGTGTCACGACAGCAGCCGTGCCACACGCGAAGACCTCGGTGATCTCTGCGCTTGCCACGCCCTCACGCCACTCGTCGATCGAGAACTTCCTCTCCTCGACCTTGTGACCCTTCTGCTGGGCAAGCTCGATGATCGCCGAGCGGGTGATGCCCTCCAGGATCGTGCCGGTCTCGGGGGTGACGATGTGGCCATCGGCGTACACGAAGTACATGTTCATGCCGCCGAGCTCCTCGACGTACTTCCCCTCGGCGACGTCGAGGAAGACCACCTGGTCGCAGCCGTGCCCGATCGCTTCCTGCTGCGCGACCAGCGAGCTCGCGTAGTTGCCGCCGGTCTTGGCCGCACCCATGCCGCCACGGCCGGCGCGGGTGTACTCCTCGGTCAGCCAGAGCGTCAGTGGCGTGATCCCACCCTTGAAGTAGGCGCCGGCGGGTGAGGCGATCACCATGAACGTGACGTGCTGCGCCGGGCGCACTCCGAGGAACACCTCGGAGGCGATCATGAACGGCCGCACGTAGAGGCTCTTCTCCCCCGTCCCCTCTGCCGGGTTCTGCGGCACCCACCGCTGGTCGACCTCGACCAGCGTGTCGACGCACCGCACGAAGTCAACCGGCTCCAGCACGGGGAACGCGAGCCGGTGCGAGGAGCGCGCCATCCGCTGGGCGTTCTGCTCGGGCCGGAACATCCAGATCGACCCGTCCGCGTGACGGTAGGCCTTCATGCCCTCGAAGGTCTCCTGTGCGTAGTGGAGTACGGCGGCGGCCGGATCCATGCTGAGCGGTCCGTACTTCGTGATCCGCCCGCCGTGCCAGCCCTTGTCCGGCGTCCACTCGAGGGTGAGCATGTGGTCGGTGAAGTAGGTACCGAACCCAGGGTTGGCCAGGATCTCGGAGACCTCGGAGTCGCTGCGAGGAGTGTCCGAGGGAGTCGTGGTGATGTCGAGCGTCATGAGGGCACGTTATCTCTCGGCGGTCGGGCGGGCGGGCGCGCGTTCGGTCAGCCGGCGACGCGTGCCGCGATCGAGTCGCCGATCGCTGACGTCGAGCCGCGCTCGCCGTCGGCACGGGCAGCCAGGTCGGCTACTACTGCGTCCTCGACAGCCTTCGCTGCGTCCTCGAGGCCGAGGTGGTCGAGCATCATGCTGACCGAGAGGATCGCGGCTGTGGGGTCGGCCTTCTGCTGGCCGGCGATGTCCGGCGCCGAGCCGTGTACGGGCTCGAACATGGACGGCGCGGTGCGGTCGGGGTTGATGTTGCCGCTCGCGGCGACGCCGATGCCCCCGGTGACGGCGGCGGCCAGATCGGTGATGATGTCGCCGAAGAGGTTGTCGGTGACGATCACGTCGAAGCGGGCCGGATCGGTGACCATGAAGATCATTGCTGCGTCGACGTGCATGTAGTCGACGGTGACGTCCGGGAACTCCGAAGCCACCTGCCTCACGAGCCGCCACCAGACCGCGCCGGCGTTGACGAGCACGTTGGTCTTGTGGACCAGCGTCAGCTTGTGGCGACGCTTCTCGGCCCGACGGAACGCATCGCGTACGACGCGCTCGACCCCGAAGGCGGTGTTCACGGAGACCTCGGTGGCGATCTCGTGCGGCGTACCAACCCGGAGGGCACCACCGTTGCCCGTGTAGGGCCCTTCGGTGCCTTCGCGTACGACGACGAAGTCGACCTCGCCGGCCCCGTCCAATATGTGGGGTGCCAGCGGTGACGCCGCTCCTGGGAAGATCCGCGAAGGCCGCAGGTTGACGTAGTGGTCGAGCTCGAAGCGCAGCCGGAGCAGCAGCCCGCGCTCGAGGATCCCGGGAGGCAGGTTCGGGTCGTTGGGCTTGCCGCCGACGGCGCCGAGCAGGATCGCGTCGTGCTGACGGATCTCCGCGAGCACCGAGTCCGGGAGCACCTCGCCGGTCGCGAGGTAGCGCTCGGCCCCGAGGTCGTAACGGGTCGGCTCGAACTTCACACCTGTGGGCGTGGCCTGTTCGAGCACCTTCAGGGCCTCGGCGGTGACCTCGGTCCCGATCCCGTCGCCCGGGATGACGGCAAGCTTCAACGATCCAGATGGCGCTGCAGATGTCTGGGGCATGCGGCCAAGGCTAGTTGTCGTCCGGGCGCTCGCCGCCGTTGTCTCGCAGGTCAAGAGCGGCCTGGACGGCCTGGCTGCTCCGCGGGTTGTCGGGGTTGTTCTTGGCGGGTCCCCACTCGGGGTACAAGTCGTACATCGTGCTTCTCCTGAAAGTGATTGCATGCGTTGATGAGGGGTCACTCCGGAGAGAGGTGAACGAGTTCCACGTCCATGGATCGCAAGGACGGATCTCGTTCGCGAAAAATCAGGGGTGGGACTTCTCTGATCTCGCTCGCGGAGGGGGGTGAGAGGCCTGTCGGCGGGTATGCCGAACTCCGCGGCGAGGTGGCCTATCGAATCGAGGCCCCGCCACGGCGGCAAATAAGTACGAAGTTCCTCCGCATGATGAATGGATCATAGGCCCGCTCGCCCCGCCCTCGTAGCCACCTCATCGGGCGTCCCATGATTCGAGACGGTTGTCTCAGCGCTGGTCTACCCCAGTGGATTTGCGAGACTTGGGCCATGAGCGCGCCGCCCGAGGTTCCCCCGATCGTCTCTCGCGCGTTCGCCGTGTCCCGTCGGGCGGGCTACGTGTCCTTCTGCCGCAACGAGACGGGCCGGTTGCTGGCCACCCTCGCGGCCACCAGGGCCGGTACCATGGCGGAGTTCGGCACGGGCGCCGGTGTGGGAACTGCCTGGCTGCGCTCCGGCGTACGCCCCGGCACGCAGATCATCTCGGCCGAGCTCAACGCCGTCCTGGCCGTCGCTGCCCAGGAGATCTTCGAGGACGACCCCCAGGTCGAGGTGCTCGCCGCGGACTGGTCGACCCTGCGCAACAAGGGTCCCTACTCGTTGCTGTTCCTCGACCCCTCGGTCCCCGAGGATGCAAGCGTCGACGCGGTGGCCGACCTGGTGGAGCCGGGCGGGATCGTCGTACTCGACGACTTCGCGCCCTGCCAGATGTGGCCACCCATCACCGCGGGCCGCGTCGACATCCTGCGTGAGATGTGGCTGACCGACGAGCGCTTCACCGCCGTCGAGGTGATGGTCGCCCCCGACGCCTCCGCCCTCATCGCCACCCGGAGGTAGTCCGGCGGTCGCGCACCTCACTCAGACGCGCCGTGCTGGAATCGCCCTCTCAGCGCTCTGATGCGTGCGGCAAATGCCCGCTCGCCGCGCTGCCGCTCCGCTCGTGCTCCGGCACGTCGTGTTCCGGTACGGCGAGCTCGACTATGAAGCGCGGCAGCATCAGCTGGACGAGTGGCCCGATTGCCACCGCGTAGAGCACCGTGCCGATTCCGACGACACCACCGAGCGCCCAGCCGACGATGACGACGAGCACCTCGAGGCACAGGCGCACCGTCCGGATCGAGACTCCCGTACGACGGTGGAGCCCGGTCATCAGGCCGTCGCGAGGACCGGGGCCGAACTGCGAACCGATGTAGAGCGCCGTGGCGAGCGCGTTCAGCACAACTCCCCCGATGATCAGCAGCACCCGCCCCCACATGACGTCGGGGGCAGCGAGCATCCGCAGGGTGGCATCGGCGACCAGACCGACGACGAACGAGTTCGCGATCGTGCCCAGACCGGGCATCTCGCGGAGCGGGATCCAGAGGAGCAGCACGACGAGGCTCATGACGATCACCGCCGTCCCGATGCTCATCGGCAGGTGCTCGGCCATGCCCTGGTGCAGCACGTCCCACGATGCGTTGCCGAGCGTCGCGCGAAGCATCATCCCCAGGGTGACGCCGTAGAGCACCAGCCCGAGAGTGAGCTGGGCGAACCGGCGCGGGAGACGGCCCGCCTTGAGCTGGGCCACCGGGCCGAGGCGGGCGAGCTCGCGGACCGGGCGGGGCGCGGCGTCTCCAAGGGTTTCTAGGCAGAGATCACTGGTCATAGGTCCAGTTGAGCAGAAAGTGGTCTGGTCGCAAATAGCCAATCATGATTTACTGGCCTGCATGCCTCGTCTGATCTCCGCCCCGCGAATAGCCACTCTGATGGGCGACTTCGACCGCTCCCCCGCCTATCGGGGCCTCGCAGAGGGCCTGCGGGTGTTGATCACCGACGGCCGGGTGCCGGTCGGCGTACGCCTACCCAGCGAGCGCGAGCTGACCGAGGCGCTCGAGGTCAGCCGGACCACCGTGACGCGTGCCTATGCCCAGCTTCGGGACCACGGTTTCCTCCTCTCGCGGCAGGGTTCCGGGAGCGTGGCCAGCCTCCCCGCCAGCCGAGGCCACCGCGGCGACCACCTGCTCCCGCCCGGAGACCTGCCCGAGGACAAGATCGACCTGACCTGCGCTGCGCCCGTGCCCGGGCCCGGTGTGCTCGCCGCCTACGAGCGAGCGGTCGGCGAGCTGCCGGGGTACCTCGCAGGCACCGGCTACTACCCCTCCGGCCTGCCGTCGTTGCGCGAGGCCGTCGCCGCGTCGTACGCCGCCCGTGGACTTCCGACCAGTCCGGACCAGATCATGGTCGTCCCGGGTGCCCTCGCCGGTGTGGCCATCGCCGCGCGCGCGCTGCTCGGGACGGGCGACCGTGCGATCACCGAGAGTCCGACCTACCCGAACGCGATCGCGACCCTGGCCCACTCGGGCGCGCGCATCGTCGGGGTCGACGTCCCACGCGACGAGACGGACACCGAACCCCTGACCACGACGCTGCGACAGGTGGTGCCGCGCGTCGCCTACCTGATCCCGGACTTCCACAACCCGACCGGTTCGCTGATGCTGGACGATGGCCGCGCCGAGGTGGCACGCGCCCTTACGCGGACTCGCACCACGGCGATCATCGACGAGTCGATGGTGGCGCTGCCGCTGGACGGACAGCGGATGCCCGCGCCGTTCGCGGCGTACGCCGAGGACGCGGTCAGCGTGGGCAGCCTGAGCAAGCCGTACTGGGGAGGTCTGCGGATCGGCTGGATCCGAGTGCCGGCGGAGCGGATGAACGCCTTCTTCCGGGCCAGGCTCACCCTCGACCTCGGCGCTCCCCTGCTCGAGCAGCTGGTCGCGACCGACCTGCTATGCGACGGGGAGGCTCTGCTGGACCACCGGCGAGAACAGTTGCGCGCCTCTCGCGACGCGGCCCTCGCAGCCGTGGCCGAGCACCTTCGCGACTGGCGCCCCACGCGGCCGACCGGCGGCCTGAACCTGTGGTGCGAGCTCCCAGACGCACTCTCCACCGCGCTGGTCTCGCGCGCCGAGCGGCACGACGTACTCCTCGCCTCCGGCCCCAGCTTCGCCCCCGAAGGCGGCCTCGACCGATTCGTGCGACTGCCCTACACCCAGCCCGCCCACGTCCTCACCGACGCCATCGGCCGCCTCGGCCAGGCCTGGCGCGAGACCCTCGCCGACCCCGGGTTCGCCCCTCGCGACGCCCCCACCCTGGTCGCCTAGTGCCGTAGTTCACCGACCGGGCAGTTCCCTCGCGAACTAGTCGGAGAGGTTGACCCCACGCACGATGTCGGCGTTGATGGACCCCCGGATGTCCTCGAGCACGTCCACAGGTACGGCGGAGTCCACGGAGAGGGCCACCAGCGCCTGGCCGCCCTTCTCGGCGCGCGAGACCTGCATTCCGGCGATGTTCACACCGGCGTCGCCGAGGATCTTGCCGACGGTTCCGACCATTCCGGGACGGTCCTCGTAGGTGAAGAACGCGAGGTGCTCGGTGGGCTCGAGGTCCACCACGAAGTTGTTGACCTCGACCAGCCGTTCCTTCTGGGTGATGCCGATCAGCGTGCCGGAGACCGAGACCCGCGAGCCGTCGGCGAGCGTCCCCCGGATGGTGATCAGGTTGCGGTGGTCCGGGCTCTCGGGGTCGGTGAGCAGCCGTACCTCGGTGCCCCGCTCGGCGGCGAGCAGG
>JBDSXU010000115.1:0-4595 GCA_039926005.1 Marmoricola sp. | reverse complement strand
GCGCCTGGCCGAACGCCTCGATCGGGTAGGTCTTCCCGATCGGCGGGTCGATCACGCCGGACTCCATCATCGGCAGCAGCTCGTCCCACTGCTGGCGCATGTAGCCCGGACGGACCATCGCGTAGGCGCCCCAGCCGACACCGCGGACGTCGACGTTGTTGAGCAGCAGCCGGTTGACCTTGACGGCGGGGATCGCGCCGGCCGTGAAGCCGACGACCAGCAGACGGCCCTGGGTGCCGAGGGATCGCAGCGAGTCGGTGAGCAGGTCGCCACCGACGACGTCAATCACGATGTCGACACCCTCACCCTTGGTGAGCTCCTTGACCGCCTCCCGGAAACCGTCGACGAGCACGACCTCGTCCGCACCTGCCTGCCTGGCAATCTCTGCCTTCTCGTCGGTGGAGACCACAGCGATCGTGCGGGCGCCGTACCCCTTGGCGACCTGGATGGTCGCGGTGCCGACTCCGCCCGCGGCACCGTGCACGAGGACAGTCTCGCCCGTCTTCAGGTCTCCGCGCTCGGCGAGGGCGAAGTGCGCCGTGAGGTAGTTCATCGGGAGGGCCGCGCCCTGTTCGAAGCTCAGCTGCTCGGGCAGGGGGAAGACACTGTCGGCGCCCATGCCCACCACGTCGGAGGCTCCGCCGTTGGCGAGCACGGCAGCGACCCGGTCGCCCTCGGAGAGCCCGGAGCCATCCGGCGCGGAGCGTATGACACCCGCGAAGTCCACACCCAACGTGAACGGGAGGTCCGGCTTGAGCTGGTACTCGCCCTTGCTCAGCAGCAGGTCGGGGAACGAGATTCCGACGGCATGGACGTCGATGAGCACCTGGGGGCCGAAGGGACCCTCAGCCGTTGGCTCGGGAACCTCCTCAACGCTGATAGCTGAGGGGCCATCGGTTCGGGTTACCTGGACTGCGCGCATTGGTCGAGGCTAGGTGGTGGCCGGGCGACCTGCGAATGTGGCTCCTGCGCAAGAAGTCGTACCCCTCAGCAACAGCAGCGACATTCGCCGCCTCCGGGGGTCTCGGGCGGAGCGGTTGCGTAGCCGGACATGCGAATGTCGCCCGTGGGAGCAGGCGGGCGCTCAACCGCCCCTCGAGCGACATTCGCATGTTTGGCTCCGCCCTGGCTCCGCCCCCGCTCCGACCTCGCACCGGCCCCGCTCCGACCTCGCACCGCCCCGGCTCCGCCCCAGCGCAGCCCGGCCCAGCCCAGCCCAGCCCAGGGCCCACTACCGGATGCCGCCAGAAGGCTCAGCGAGCCTGGACCAGCTTGGCCAGCTCGAAGTGCATGGGGTCGGTGTAGTTCCAGTTGCCACCCCAGGAGAAGCCCCACTTCTCGAAGATGGCCACCACGCGGCGGTCCATCTTTCCGGCACCACCGCGGCCGTTGTCGGCGGCGTTCAGGTCGATCGCCGTGCCGAAGGTGTGGAAGCTGAGGCCCTTGGATGGGTCGTGGGCAATGAAGCGCGGCACGTAGCACCCGTCGTAGTGATAGATCGAGCTGGAGAGCTTGTCGACCACGACCTCGTTGAGGGCGGCCCGCAGTTGCGGCAGCATCACCCGGTTGCCGGTCACGGGGCCGATGATCGGCATCACCTGGGTGGTGATCTTCGCCGCCACCCAGGAGGGGTCAGGGGTGACGGTGCCGTCGGGGTTGGCCCGGTAGTTGAAGGAGCCGACAGCCTTCGAGACCGAGCCGCCGGTCAGGAACGCAGTCTGGGTCCCGAGGTCGAAGTCGGGCCCGAGGATCTGGACGCTCGCCTTCGTGCCGGCGTACTTCTTGAGCTGCTTGCGGATGCTCTGGGGGGACGTGTCGTCCATCGCGACGAGCATCGCGTTGTCCTTGCGCATCCCGAGCTTGTCGACCCACTTCTCGTTCACGACCGCGTCGATGCGCCGGGCCTTGGTCGGGTCGAGGATCTGAGCGTAGGCACCGATGTGGATCGTGTGCGCGGCGGCCTCGTTGCCCAACCGCATGAAGCCGTCCTTGTGCTGCAGCTTCTTCCCGATGACCGGCTCGACCGCGATCTCGCCATCGGCCACCCGGTCCCAGACCTTCTCGGTCTGGGCAGTCCCTGGCGGGGAGAAGCGGCGGAACGTGGCTGGGTTCACCGCGGCATAGGTGACCTCCTGCTCGTCCACGAAGAACTGGGCCATGGAGATGGGCTCGACGGCCTCGATTCCCTTGATCTTCTTGATGTTCGCGATGGTCGAGGGATCCAGGGTGTTCTGGCTGTAGACCAGCACGTCCGAGGACAGCAGCGGAGCCGTGAGCTTTCCGGGCTTCTCGACGGCCATGTTGGCGACGGTTTTCGCCGGGGTGCCGTTCTGGCCGGTCCCCCCGCCCACCCTGGCGGTGGTGCTCGCCGGGTCGTCCTTGCCGGCTACTGATCCACAGGCGCTGGCGAGCAGGAGTACGACGCAGGCCGCAGGCCGACCGTACTTCGACAATGCGCTCATGGCCCCTGCTCCCGCCGACACTCATCGTCGGACCCCGGGTGATCCTATCCGCCGGCCCCAGCCGGGTCAGCCGCATCTGACCACGCACGGGGGCGACCCGCCGAAAGCGTCGCGATCAGGCGTTCTCCTTGCGGAAGACCGAGGTTCCCCACCAGATCGCCAGGCCGAAGAGAACCAGGGCCCAGGTCGTGCCCCACATCATGTTGCTGGTCCCCAGGTCACCGGCGAAGGTGTCACGCACGGCGTCGACGATCCAGCGGAACGGCATGAAGTCGCTGACGCGCTGCAGCCACTCGGGACCAATGGTCATCGGCAACAGGATCCCGGACAGCAGCAGAACGGGCATCATCACCATGTTGATCACCGGCGCCATCACGTCCTCACTCTTGGTGGTGAGCGCGAGGGCGTTCGAAGCGGCCGCGCACGCCCCACCGACGAGCAGGGTGAGGGCGACGCCGAGCACCACTCCTCCGGCGGAGGCGCGCATCCCCATCGCCCAGCCCAGTCCGACCAGGATCAGCGCCTGCACGAACAACTGGGCCACGTCGCGGGTGAGCCGGCCGACCAGGAGCGCAGTCCGACTGGCCGGGGTGACCCGTTCGGCCTCGATCACGCCTTCGCGCCACTCACCAATCAGGCCGAAGCCTGCGAAGAACGCGCCGAACATGCCGAGCTGGACAAGCAGACCGGGCACCAGGAACGTGTAGGCGTTGTCGGCGCCGAGGTCGTCGACCAGCGGTTTGAGCAGCGGGCCGAAGAGCACGAGGTAGAGCACCGGCTGCATGACCCCGATCAGGACCCACGCAGGATTGCGGAGGTTCATCCGGACCTGGCGCCGGAAGACGATGAAGCTCTCGCGGATGAAGGTCACTTCTCGGCTCCTTCGACGACGGGCTGGTCGGTCTGTTCGGACTCGGCGTCACGCAGTGATCGGCCCGTGAGGGTGAGGAACACGTCGTCCAGGGTCGGACGATGAACTTCGATGGAGGCGAGCTCGATGCCGGTGCGGTCCAGGTCGCGCAACAACCCCGGGACCGCGCGACCGGCCCGGGAGACCCTCCCCCGGACGTGCTGGCCGTCGACCTCGACAAGGTCGGCGATGGACTTGAGTGCGGTCGCGGCGTCAGCGACATGGAGCGGGTCGGCCACCTCGAGGTCGACCTGGTCCCCTGAGACGGCCGCCTTGAGGTTCTCGGCGGTGTCGCTGGCGATGATCCTGCCCTGGTCGATGATCATGATCCGGTCGCTGAGGGTGTCAGCCTCGTCGAGGTAGTGCGTGGTCAGGAACACCGTCGCTCCGCGATCTCTGCGCAGGCTGGCGATGTGCTCCCAGAGGTTTGCCCGGGCCTGGGGGTCGAGCCCGGTCGTGGGCTCGTCGAGGAAGATCAGGGTCGGGTCGTGGACCAGGCCCATCACGATGTCGAGGCGGCGCTTCTGGCCACCCGACATCTGCTTCGGGGTGCGCAGCCAGAGCCCCGGAAGGTCGAGCTGCTCGAAGAGCTGCCTACCGCGGCTGGTGGATTCGGCGCGGCTCAGGCCGTAGAGCATCCCGTGGTCTACGACCTCGTCACCCGCGCGGGCGTAGGAGGAGACGCCGCCGGCCTGGGAGACGTAGCCGATGCTGCGGCGTACGTCCTCGGACTGCTCGACCACGTCGTAGCCGGCCACGGTCGCCGTGCCGGCCGTCGGCCGGAGCAGCGTGGTGAGCATGCGCAACGTGGTCGTCTTGCCGGCACCGTTGGGGCCCAGGAAACCCACGACCTCGCCCTCTGCCACGTCGAGGTCGACACCGTCGACGGCCCGGACCTCGACCTTCTGGCGCCCCTGCTTGGTGTTGAAGGTCTGCACCAGCCCTCGAGCCTGGATCATGCGTGTGCCCCTCTTCCGGAACGCGGTTGCGGGTGTTCAAGGTTGAACATCAGCCCAGTGTTCAACCTTGAACACGTTGCTGTCAAGCCCTCGCCGCGAGTAGACCAGTCGCCACCGACAAACTCATCGGGTTTCCCGGCGTACGCCGCGGGGTCAGCGATCGAGCAGCGCCAGGTAGCGCTCGCGGTCCTCGGTCATCTGGTGACCCGGGTCGTCCTCTGCCGGAGTCCAGTCCATCGGCTCGCCGAGGAAGGACAGCTCCCC
>JBDSXU010000114.1:0-3935 GCA_039926005.1 Marmoricola sp. | reverse complement strand
GTGCTGGGCTTGAGTACCCGGCCGCTGGCGGCGGTGGGCGAAGCCTCCACTCTACCGAGACGCTCCTACCCCAGTTCCCTCGGGAAGGACTCGTTGAGCTCGCCGTCCAGGGACTCGTACGCCGAGGGCTCGTCGATCGCCCGGCTCAGCAGCTGGACGGCGCCCATCTTCACGTCGTAGGTGGACAGTGCCCGGCGATAGCTGCCGACATCGCGCCAACGGGTCACCATCGTCCAGAGGGTCGGGTCGTCCACGTTGCGCCCGAGCCGGCCCTCGGCGTACCCCTTCTGTTGCGCGAGTACGCCGAGGGCCGACTCGAGGTCGGCACGGAACTGCTCCGCGCTCTCGTCCGGCACCCGGAACCTGTTCACCACCATCACGTCGACGAGCCTACTGCACTTGACAATGGTTCTCATTACAACTGAGAATCATTGTCATGTTGCTCCGTCGGTTGGTCCCCGCATCCCTGGCGCTCACGGTGGCGCTGGCTGGGTTGAGCGGGTGCGCGTCCGCCGGCGGCAGCGAGAAGCCACAGGTGGTCGCCTCCTTCTATCCGTTGCAGTACGTCGCCGAGCGGATCGTCGGGGACCACGCGGAGGTCCTCAACCTCACAAAGCCCGGTGTCGAGCCGCACGAGCTGGAGCTCTCACCGCGACAGACGGCGAGCCTCTCCACCGCCGAGGTGGTCCTCTACGAGAAGGGGCTCTCGCCTGCCGTCGACGAGGCGATCGGCAACGACGCTCCGAAGCAGGCGGTGGACGCGGCCTCGGTGGTGGGACTCCACAAGGGTGACGGCGGTGTCGACCCGCACTTCTGGCTCGACCCGACGCTGTTGGCCAAGACCGCGACGGCGTTCAGCGAGGCGATGCAGAAGGCCGATCCCGACCATGCCGCGGACTACCAGCGCAACGGCGTCCGCCTGCACAAGGACCTGCTGGCGCTGGATGGCGAGATCCGCGGCGCCCTGGCCGACTGCCGGATCCGCACTCTGGTGGTGAGCCACGACGCGTTCGAGTACTTCGCTCGACGCTACGGTCTCACCGTGGATGCGATCGCCGGCCTCTCCCCCGATGCCGAGCCGTCGGCCAAGCGCCTCTCCGACCTCGCCGACCTGGTGCGCGAGAAGGGTGTGACGACCATCTTCAGCGAGCGGCTCCTCAGCCCCCGGGTGGCCGAGACCCTCGCCGGCGAGGCCGGGGTCCGCACAGAGGTGCTCGACCCGCTGGAGGGCCTCGCCAAGGGGTCGAAGGAGGACTACGTGAGCCTGATGCGCGAGAACGTGCAGACACTCCGCGCGGCCGGGGAGTGCGCATGAACACTCCGTACATCGTCGAGGTCCGCCGTGCCGGCGTGGCCCTCGGTGGGCGGCCGATCGTGCGCGACATCGACCTGGCCGTCCGGGCGGGCGAGGTGGTGGCCCTGCTGGGAGCCAACGGCTCGGGCAAGTCCACGCTCGTCAAGGCCGTGGTCGGGCTGCACCCGCTGAGCGCGGGTGAGGTCCAGCTGTTCGGCGAGCCGTTGGCCGACTTCCACGAGTGGCACCGATTGGGCTACGTCCCGCAGCGCTCACCGAGCGCACAGGGGGTGCCTTCAACGGTCGCGGAGGTGGTCGCGGCTGGGCGCCTGTCGCGACGCCGTCCGTTCATGCCGGCGCGTCGAAGCGACCGCGAGGCCGTCTCCCGGGCGCTGGACGCCGTCGGGTTGCGCGACCGCGCGCGACACCCCGTCTCGACGCTGTCAGGTGGCCAGCACCAACGCGTGCTGATCGCGAGGACGCTGGCCGGCGAGCCGGAGCTGCTGGTGCTCGACGAGCCCAACGCGGGCGTCGACCTGGCCAGCCAGGAGGCCATCGCCGGGACCCTGTCCTCCCTCGCCGCCGAGGGGGCGACCATCGTCGTCGTACTCCACGAGCTCGGGCACCTCGCCGACATGATCCAGCGCTCGGTGGTGCTCCGCGAGGGCCGAGTGGTCTACGACGGACCGCCGCAGGACTCGCCGACCGAGCACGACCTGCACCACGAACACCACCGGCCGTCGACGCCACCGGTCGTGCACCCGCCGCTCAAGGCGCCGCTGGACCGGAGGGCCTGATGGACCTGTTGCTCGCGCCGTTCATGCTGCGGGCCCTGCTCGCGGCAGCCGTGACGGGGCTGGCGGCCCCGGCCGTCGGCACCTACCTCGTGCAGCGCCGGCTTTCCCTGATGGGTGACGGCATCGGGCACGTCTGTGTCACCGGCGTCGCTCTCGGCCTGCTCACCGGAACCTCCCCGACCCTGACCGCGGTGATCGTGGCGATCCTCGGCGCCCTGCTGATCGAGCTGATCCGCTCGACGGGCAAGGCCACCGGCGACGTCGCACTGGCGCTGCTGTTCTACGGCGGCATCGCGGGTGGCCTGCTGCTCGTCTCGCTCGCGGGCAACGGGGTCTTCGCCCTGCAGCAGTACCTCTTCGGCTCGATCAACACGATCTCGCCGTCCGCAGTGCTGGTCAGCGTCGCCCTCGCGGTCGTCGTACTCGTGCTGTCCTTCGCGCTGCTCCCCCAGCTGTTCTCGGTGGCCAACGACGAGGACTACGCACGCACGACCGGGCTCTCGGTGAGGTTCTACAACGTCGTGATCTCGGTGCTCGCGGCCGTGACCGTCAGTGTCGCGATGCGCACGGTCGGCCTGCTGCTGGTCAGCGCCCTGATGATCATCCCGGTGGCGACCGCGCAGCAGTTCTCGCGCGGGTTCCGCACCACGATGCTCGGCGCGATGGTGGCGGGGACCGTGGCCGCGGTCGGTGGCGTGGGAGTCTCCGCGTTCGCGGACGTGCCGCCGGGGGCGACGATCGTCCTGGTCTCGTTGGCCGGCTTCGCCCTGACCGCACCGCTGGGCCTCGTGGTCCAGCGACGCAGACGTGCCCTGCTGCCGTTCCCCGTGCAGGCGCTCTCCCCGGTCGCCGAGACCCACGACACCGTCGAGGAGCCACACGGACACGAGCACGGACCGCGGTGTGGCCACCCGGCCGTCGAGCACGGTGACCACGTCGACTACATCCACCACGGGCATCGACACGCTTCGCACGGAGGGCACTATGTCGAGCACTGAGCCCATCAGCTCGACCGGTTCCGGTTCCCCCACCGGCCCAGCGTCCGGCCGGCCCACCCGCCAGCGACGCGCGGTCGCGGCGGTGATGGAGGCCTTCGACGACTTCCGGAGCGCCCAGGAGATCCACGGGTTGCTCGCCCGGCGGGGCGAGCAGGTCGGGCTGTCCACGGTCTACCGGGCACTTCAGAACCTGGCCGACTCCGGCGCCATCGACTCCCTGCGCACGGAGTCCGGCGAGAGCATCTATCGCAGGTGCAGCACATCGCACCACCACCACCTGGTCTGCCGTTCCTGTGGTGCGACGGTCGAGGTCGAGGGGCCGGCTGTGGAGAAGTGGACCCGTTCGGTCGCGGCCGTTCACGGCTACTCCGAGGTCAGCCACTCCCTGGAGATCTTCGGCACCTGCGGTTCCTGCTGAAGCCGCCCCCGACCCGCCGAGGCGTCGCAGATTTCCCTCCTTGACCCGCCAACCGGGCGCCCCAACCGTCGAGGGCGGACCCGAAACCCTGCCGGACTTCACCTCCGAGGGTCCCGGAAAGTACGCTCGTGTTGAACCCACTGGAGGTCGGCATGTCGTCGGAGCAGAACGAGCAGACGGACAAGACTGCCGCCGCGAGCAAGTACGCGAAGCTGCCGAAGCAGATCCGGCTCGAAGACATGATCGCCAGCCAGGAAGCCCGGCCTCAGCCTGCCGAGAAGGGTGAGCACGACCGCGAGACCGAGTTCATGCTCCGAACCACTGGACTCTTCATCTGAGCCCACGCGTCACAGGCGGCTACGAGCCTCGCGGACTCCGTTCGCGATGATGCCCTCGATGTCCCGGTGGTGCCCGAAGACGTTCTCCTT
>JBDSXU010000113.1:0-4463 GCA_039926005.1 Marmoricola sp. | reverse complement strand
GCGTCGAGGTGTTCACCTACGACACCGAGCGGGCGGAGGTCGAACGAGTCGCGGACCTGCTCCGGCGTGCCCACCTCGAGGACGGCGTCGCGTGGTCGCAGATGGCCGTCCTGGTGCGGTCCGGACGCGCTTCCATCCCGCTGTTGCGGCGCGGGCTGGCCGGGGCCGGCGTACCCGTCGAGGTCGCCAGCGACGAGACCCCACTCGTCCGCGAACCGGCCGTCCGCCCTCTGCTCGACGCCCTGCGGGCAGTGGTGAACCTCGACAACGACGACCCGACCCGTCCCGACCACCTGGATCCCGTGGCTGCGGAGGGACTGCTGGTCTCACCGATGGTCGGACTCGACGCCACCGACGTACGCGCCCTGTCGAGGGCCCTGCGTGAGCGTGACAAACAGCTCGCACAGGAGGGAGGACGCAGTCCCCGCCCCTCGCCGCACCTCCTGCGGGAGGCGGTCCTCGGAAGTGGCGAGCTCCTCCACCCGACAGGCCCCGCGCTGGGCGGCGGGGGACTCGATCCGGTCCTAGCTCGGGTGGCGGCCTTCTCCGGGCTCCTGAACACGGCGCGGGAGCTGCTCGACGCCTCCGGCACGGTGGAGGAGGTGCTCTGGACCCTGTGGGCCGGCACCGGATGGCCCGAGCAGCTGCGTGCGCGCACGCGGCGCGGAGGCGCAACGGCACGCCTGGCCGACCGCGACCTGGACGCGATGTGTGCCCTGTTCGAGACCGCGGCCCGAGCGGAGGAGCAGGTCGGGCACAAGCCGGTCGGGGAGTTCCTAGCGACCCTCGAGGCACAGGAGATCCCGGCCGACACCCTCGCCGAGCGTGGCATCCACGGCGAGTCGGTGCGGCTGTTGACGGCACACCGGGCCAAGGGCCTGGAGTGGCGACTCGTCGTCGTGGCCCACGTCCAGGAAGCAGCCTGGCCCGACCTGCGCCGTCGCACCAGCTTGCTCCAGGCCGACCGGATCGGTGCAGAGCGGTACGCCGTGCCGGTGATCCAGCCCGACACCACGACCCGTGAGCTGCTCGCCGAGGAGCGCCGGCTCTTCTACGTCGCCTGCACAAGGGCCCGTGAGCGCCTGGTCGTCACGGCGGTCGCCTCGCCCGACGACGAGGGTGACCAGCCCTCCCGTTTCCTGATCGAGCTCGGCGTGGAGGTGCGCCACCTCCAGGGCCGACCACCGCGGCCACTCTCGTTGCTCGGGCTGGTGAGCGAGCTGCGTCGCACGGCCGCCGACTCCGCGTCGACCCCCACGATCCGTGACGCAGCCGTGCGTCGACTGGCGCGACTGCGGGCCGCGCGACGTCCTGACGGCCGTGCGCTCGTCCCAGCCGCCGACCCGTCGACGTGGTGGGGCACCCGAGACCTCAGCCACGCCGAGAACCCGGTCCGACCTGCCGATGCGCCGATCGAGCTCTCGGCCAGCGCGCTCGCCGGTCTCGTCGAGTGCCCGGCCAAGTGGTTCCTCGAGCGCGAGGCCGGTGGCGCCGCGAAGTCCAGCCAGGCCCAGGGGTTCGGCAACCTGGTGCACGCGATCGCCGACCGGGTCGCCAGGGACGAGCTGGGGTCGGGCCCAGGTGCGGTCGAGGAGCTGATGGTGCTCGTCGACGACGTGTGGGACCAGCTCGGCTTCCGCACCCCCTGGTCGCGCGGACGCGAGCACGAGGAGGTCCGCAAGGCGCTGACCCGGTTCCTCACGTGGCACAACCGGCCCGGGGCGCGCACGGTGCTCGCGACCGAGCAGGACATGCGAGCCGAGGTGACCTTGCCGGACGGCCAGCGCGTCGTCCTGCGGGGGTACGCCGATCGCCTCGAGATCGACGACCAGGGCCGGGTCGTGGTCGTCGACCTCAAGACGGGCAAGTACCCACCGAGCAAGGTCGAGGAGAACCCCCAGCTCGGGCTCTACCAGCACGCGGTCGACCACGGGGCGGTCGACGACCTGATGGGCGGCCCGGCGAGCTCGGGAGGGGCCGAGCTCTGGCAGCTGCGCAGGGAGGTGAAGGGGCAGCTGAAGATCCAGGAGCAGAAGCCCCAGCCCCCCGACGAGGAAGGGCTTCGCCCGGTGGAGCGTCAGCTGATCCAGGCGGCCACCGCGCTGCGTCTCGAGGAGTTCCCCGCCCGACCGGAGCGGTCACGCTGCGAGCGCTGCCAGTTCTCCACCTTCTGCCCCGCCCAGGTCGCCGGGTCGGTGCTCTCGTGACCGCGTCCGCCGCCGCCAGGCGGATGGAGACCCCGGCCGACCTCCAGCGACTGATGGGCACCGACTACGCGGTCAGCGACCAGCAGTGGGCGGCGATCAGCGCGCCCCTCGAGCCGGCGGTGGTGATCGCCGGTGCCGGCTCCGGGAAGACGTCGGTGATGGCGGCGCGTGTCGTCTACCTCGTGGCCACCGGGCAGGTGCAGGCCGACCAGGTGCTGGGGCTCACCTTCACCACCAAGGCCACCGCCGAGCTGGCCTCGCGGGTCCGGGAGGCGCTCTCGGCGGCCGGCCTCGACCAGGGCGTGCCCCGGACGGCGACGGCGACCCAGGCCGACGAGCTGCCCGAACGGGTCGAGCCGGTGGTCCTGACCTACAACGCCTACGCCGCGGCCCTCCTCGCCGAGCACGGTCTGCGTATCGGTCACGAGCCCGACACCCGGGTGATGGCGGACGCGTCGCGCTACCAGGTGGCCGCACGGGCCATCGAGCGCCACACGGGTGCGGTGGAACTGCTCAGCGAGCATCCCAAGACCGCCATCGACTACCTGCTGGGCCTCGACGCCGAGCTCAACGAGCACCTCGTCGGGGTGGAGCAGGTGCGGGCGTTCCACGCAGCGGCCCGGCCCGAGTTCGAGCTCGCACTCGCGACGTCGCGTGCCAAGGTCGACATCGCCAAGGCGATGGCGAAGATGTCAGAGCGCGAGGAGGTGCTCGACCTGGTCGAGGGCTACCGCGCGCTCAAGGCGCAGTTCGGGCTGATGGACTTTTCGGACCAGATCGCGCTGGCCGCGGAGCTGGCCCGCACACAGCCCGAGGTCGGGCGGCTGGAGCGCGCGAAATACCGCGTCGTGCTGCTGGACGAATACCAGGACACCTCGGTGGCCCAGGCACAGCTGCTCGGCGCGCTGTTCTCCGGGCGGGATGGCGACTCGGGCCGGGGCCATGCGGTGACCGCGGTCGGTGATCCCAACCAGGCGATCTACGGCTGGCGGGGCGCCTCGGTGTCCAACATCCTCAACTTCGGCGGTTGCTTCCCCTCACGCGACGGCACCGGCGTGCCGTCGTACTCCCTGACCGTGAACCGCCGCTCGGACGAGCGCATCCTCGGGGTCGCCAACGCCCTGGCACAACCCCTCTACGACGCGTTCGCCCAGGTCGAGCCGCTGCGTGCGAAGCAGGGCGCGGCTCAAGGAGAGGTGCACGCGATCGTGCACGAGACCTACCCCCACGAGCTCGCGTGGCTGGCCGAGCAGGTGGTCGCGAGCCGAGTCGCGATGGCCGAGCCGTTGTGGAGCCAGATCGGGGTGCTCACCCGCGACAACTTCCACGCCGCCGACGTCTTCGACGCACTCACCTCACGCGGGATCCCTGTCGAGATCGTGGGGCTCAAGGGCCTGATGCGACTCCCGGAGGTCTCGGAGGTCGTCTCCACGCTGGCCCTGCTGCAGGACCTCACCGCCAACGCAGACCTGCTGAACCTGCTCAACGGTCCGCGCTGGGCGATCGGTCCGCGCGACCTGGCCCTGCTGGGCAAGCGAGCGCGATCCCTGACCGGCGTCAGGCTGCGCGACGTGGGCATCCCCGTCAGCGAGGAGCTTCAGCGGGCTGTCGAGGGTGCCGATCCCACCGAGGTGCTCTCGCTCAACGACGCCCTCGTCGACCCCGGTGACCTGCCCTACTCCGCCGAGGCACGCTCCCGCTTCGCGCTGCTCGCCGAAGAGCTGCGGCGCCTGCGCACCTACGCTGGGGAGCCGTTGCTGGACCTGGTCCGACGCATCATCGACGTCACCGGGATCGACGTCGAGCTGGCCTCCTCGGTCTCGCTGGCCGCCTCGGCCCGGCGCGACAACCTGGACCTGTTCGTCAAGGCCGTGGCCGACTTCCAGGCCATCGACGGTCGGGTGAGCCTGGCCTCGCTGATGGCCTGGCTCGAAGCCGAGGACGAGATGGGCAGCGGTCTCGACCAGGCCACCCCGTCCGAGGCCGACTCCGTGAAGCTGCTCACGGTGCACCGCGCCAAGGGCCTGGAATGGTCCTCGGTGTTCCTGGTCGGGGTGTGCGCGGAGAAGTTCCCCGTCAACACGGCGCGCAGCCAGTGGACGACGGTGTCGAGGGTGCTGCCGGCGCCCCTGCGCGGGGACGCGGCCGACGTGCCGCAGCTGCGTGGCTTCGACAAGGCCGCCATCGACCAGCTCAAGGCCGAGGCGAAGGCACACCAGGGCCTCGAGGAGCTCCGCCTGGGCTATGTCGCGTTCA
>JBDSXU010000112.1:0-2593 GCA_039926005.1 Marmoricola sp. | reverse complement strand
CCCCCCAGGCGATCGCGATGATGGAGCAGGCCAAGCGCATCCTCGACCCTGACAACCTGCTGAACCCCGGTGTGCTCGTCGACCCCGCCAAGTTCGACTCCGACATGCGCCTGGCCAGCCCCCCCGTCCCACTGCGTACGACGCTGCGGCTCACCCACGACGCCGGGTCGTTCTCCGGGGCGGTCCACCGCTGCACCGGGGTCGGCAAGTGCATCGCCGACACGGCACACATTCCTGGGGGCGGCTCGGGTGCTGTGATGTGCCCGTCCTACCTGGCCACCCGCGAGGAGAAGGACTCCACCCGCGGTCGCGCCCACGTCCTCCAAGACGTCGCCATGGGCCTCATCGGCTTCGACGACCCGGCGGTCGAGGACGCCCTGGACCTGTGCCTCTCCTGCAAGGGCTGCGCCAGCGACTGCCCGACCGGTATCGACATGGCCACCTACAAGTCCGAGGTGCTCTCCCAGAAGTACGCCGGGGCACGCGGCTTCCTTCGACGTCCGCGATCGCACTATGTGCTGGGCCAGCTCCCTCGCTGGGCGCGGATGACCCCGCCGCGGGTGGCCAACGCGATGCTGCGCAGCAAGGCACTCGGACGGATCGCGAAGGGAGCCGCCGGCGTCGACCCGCGACGCAGCCTGCCGCGCTTCTCCGAGAGACCGCTGCGGACCGGTGAGGCCCCGCTGGCGGCCAACGTCGACGTCTGGATCTGGGCCGACTCGTTCACCGACCGCTTCGCAGCCGACACCGGCAGGGCGGCGATCGAGCTGCTGGAGTCGATGGGTCTGCGTGCGGCGGTCATCCCCGAACCTGCCTGTTGTGCGCTGACCTGGATCACGACCGGCCAGCTGAACGCCGCCCGCCGCATCGTCGGCCGCGCGGTCGAGACGCTGCACGGGTACGTCAGCTCCGGCACGCCGGTCATCGGCCTCGAGCCGAGCTGCCTGGCTTCGATCCGGGAGGACGCGGCCCAGCTGGTCGACGACCCGCGGGCGATCGAGGTGAGTGCCGGGATCCGCTCCCTGGGCGAGTTCCTCGCTGACCGGGTCGCGACGGGCGCCTGGACGCCACCGGACCTCAGCGGGGTCGAGGTCGTGGCCCAGCCGCACTGCCACCACCACGCGGTGATCGGCTGGGAGACCGATGCAGCGCTGCTGGCCCGGACCGGCGCACAGGTGAAGCGGGTCGGTGGCTGTTGCGGGCTGGCCGGCAACTTCGGGGTGGAGCTCGGGCACTACGAGACGAGCGTGGCGATCGCCGAGCACGACCTGCTGCCCGCCGTACGCAATGCCGGGCCCGGCGCCGTTGTTCTCGCCGATGGGTTCTCGTGCCGGACCCAGCTCGACGACCTGGCGGGGCGGCGCGCCGTGCACCTCGCCGAACTGCTCCACCCCCGGTTCGACCGGTCCCGTTTTGACCCAACCTCAGCCACCCGGTAATCTCAATCCTTGTGTCTGGGCCATCCAGGCCTGTCTGCGTGCCCTCTTGGCAACGCACACCACCGCACCAAGGAACCAAGCGTATTTTTCGTGCCCGGCAAGTCGTCGAGCACTGAGAGCAGAACAGAAAGGGAACCAACCAGGTGCCCACGATTAACCAGCTGGTCCGCAAGGGCCGCCAGGACAAGGTGTCGAAGAACAAGACGCCTGCCCTGAAGGGTTCGCCCCAGCGACGCGGTGTTTGCACCCGCGTCTACACCACCACCCCGAAGAAGCCGAACTCCGCCCTCCGCAAGGTCGCCCGCGTGCGTCTGAGCAGTGGCGTAGAGGTCACCGCCTACATCCCGGGTGTCGGTCACAACCTCCAGGAGCACTCGATCGTGCTCGTCCGCGGTGGCCGGGTGAAGGACCTTCCCGGTGTCCGCTACAAGATCATTCGCGGTTCGCTCGACACCCAGGGTGTCAAGAACCGCAAGCAGGCGCGCAGCCGTTACGGCGCCAAGAAGGAGAAGAGCTAATGCCCCGCAAGGGTCCCGCTCCCAAGCGGCCGATCGACATGGACCCGGTCTTCGGGTCCCAGCTGGTGTCGCAGCTCGTCTCCAAGGTGCTCCAGGACGGCAAGAAGCAGGTTGCCCAGCGCATCGTCTACAGCGCCCTTGAGGGCACTCGTGAGAAGACCGGCACCGACCCGGTCGTCACGCTGAAGCGTGCGCTCGACAACGTCAAGCCGTCCATCGAGGTCAAGTCCCGACGCGTCGGCGGTGCCACATACCAGGTGCCGATCGAGGTCAAGCCCAACCGCAGCACCACGCTGGCGCTGCGCTGGCTCGTGGGCTACGCGGCGGACCGTCGCGAGAAGACCATGTCCGAGCGACTGATGAACGAGATCCTCGACGCGTCCAACGGCCTCGGTGCCGCTGTGAAGAAGCGTGAGGACACCCACAAGATGGCCGAGTCCAACAAGGCCTTCGCGCACTACCGCTGGTGATCGCCGTACGGCGTCGCCTGACCGGAGGCGCCGTACCGACACACCGAACTACCAACCCGAGGGGATCGAAGACCTACCGTGGCCGTCGACATCACCACTGACCTCAACAAGGTCCGCAACATCGGCAGCATGGCGCACATCGATGCGGGCAAGACCACCACCACCG
>JBDSXU010000111.1:0-1905 GCA_039926005.1 Marmoricola sp. | reverse complement strand
GGCGGGCGAGCACCCGGACGGGCTGCTCCTCGGCGAGGTGCTCGCGCATCCAGGTCAGCAGGGGAGCGAGGCTGTCTGCCTCGCAGTTCGGCACGGGGAGGTCGATGTATTGGCGCTGGCCGCCGTCGCGCTGCGGTGGCACCACCATCCGACGCGCGATCCGGTTGGCGACGGCCGCTCCGAGCTCACACCGCACGTGATGCAGGCAGGCGTCGATCCCGGCAGCAGTTCCGGCGCTCGTGACGACCCGGTCGTCCTCGACAAACAGCACGTCAGGGTCCACCGTCGCCAGGGGGAACTGCGCCTTGAGCTGGGCGGTGTGCCGCCAGTGGGTGGTGCACGTGCGCCCGTCGAGCAGGCCGGCCTCGCCGAGCAGGAAGGCCCCGGAGCACACCGAGAGCACCCACGCACCCCGCGCATGCGCACGGCGGAAGACATCGACCACTGCCTCGGACGGCGGCGTGTCGAAGTCGTAGGCGGGCGCCACCACGAGGTCGGCATCGTCAGCGTCGGCCAGGCCGTGTGAGGTGGTGATCGCGATCCCGTTCCTCATCTCGATCGGCTCGCCGGGACGCTCAGAACAGGCGCGGAACTCGATGCGGGGTACGCCGTCGTCGGTGCGGTCGACCCCGAAGACCTCGGTCACGACGCCGAGCTCGAACATCGCCGGGTTGTTCGGGAGCACGACGGCCACGCTGGTAAGTGCCATGCCGCCAGTATGGCAGAAAACTTGCGGGGAGTGACTTTCCTGCCACTGGTGGCAGGAAACCGTGGGAGGCAAACTTACTGCCATGACAACTTTCATCGCAGCTTCGTTCCTGACCTTCATGCTCGTGGGCATCTGGCTGCTCCTCGAGCGCAACTTCCGTCGCACGGCCGGCCTGCCCCGGGCACCGTTCGGGGTCGACGCCGACAAGGACCCCGACCTGCGGCGCGTGCGGCACGACCTCGATGTGACGCGTCAGTCACGCTGAGGCCGGACCGGCGCTCGGAGTCAGTCGTCCTCGGGGTCCTCGAGCCTGGCCAGCCAGGTGGCGAAGCGCTCCACGGAGGTCTCGAAGTCGGGGTGGATGTCGGTGAACTCCTGGAGGCGCTCGGCGACCCAAGCGAGGGTCACCTCCTCCTCACCCCGGCGTTTGGTGAGCTCCTCGATGCCTCGGTCGGTGAAGTACACCGCCTAGTAGCTCTCCTCGGCCTTGACCGCGGGCTCTGCGAACGCGGAGCTCATGATGCCCTTGAGCTCCTCGACGTGCCGGGAGTGCTGGCCGACCGACGGCGAGCTGGACGCGGGCCGGGAGATGATCGTGACCGGGCGGTCCAGGTTCGGGAACAGGTTCAGCTGGAAGTGCGGCGAAGGCCCCATGTTGGCGGGCTCGTCCTGCACCCAGCGAATCTCCTTGAGGTTGGGGTAGCGCGCGATCTCCGCCTTGAGCTCCTCCTCGGGACGCGGGTAGAGCTGCTCGAAGCGGGCGATCGCCGTGGTGGGCGTGTCGCCCTGCCGCTTGCCGCGCTCGACCATCAGGTCCCAGGTGATCCGTCCGCTGCAGAGCAGCAGGGTGGTGACCTTCTCCGGGTCGGCGATGGTGTCCGCGGCGACCGGGGCAAAGGAGCCCTGGGTGAACGCCTCCGGCTGCGAGGCCGCCTCCTTGCGCTTGAGCATCGACTTGGGCGTGAACACGATCAGCGGCTTGTGCGCCTCGCCCAGTGCGTGCCGGCGCAGCAGGTGGAAGTAGCTGGCCGGGGTGGACGGCTGGGCGACGACGAACGCGTTGTCGGCCGCCATCGTCAGGAAGCGCTCGATGCGAGCCGAGCTGTGGTCGGGGCCCTGGCCCTCGTAGCCGTGTGGGAGCAGGAGCACGACGCCGGACTGCTGGCGCCACTTGGTCTGGCCCGCCGAGATGAACT
>JBDSXU010000110.1:0-3511 GCA_039926005.1 Marmoricola sp. | reverse complement strand
GCGACCTTGACGTCGCTGACCACGAAGCCGCCGACCAGGTCGGCGTACTCGCTCGCGCGGTGCGCCTCGTGCTCCGCGACCGCCTGCCCGAGCTCGGTGCCGGCCGGCGGGAAGACCGCCGCGTCATCGACGAAGGCCCGCAAGAAGTCGGGAAAGCTCCCGCGAGAGTCACAAGAAGGCGTCACAGTTGCCACGCTAGATCACCGAGGGGCAGGGTGACGGGGTGGCTTACTACCGATCTGTGGGCGCTGTCCCGCGCACCAGGCACACCGCCTCCCGTGACGAGCAGGGCAACCTCCGCTACGAGGAGCTGATGGGGGAGGAGGGCTTCTCCAGCGACTCCTCCTTGCTCTACCACGCGGGCGTGCCGTCGGCGATCGTCGGCAGCGAGGTGTGGGAGCTCCCGGACCTCGCAACCACGCCGAACCACCCGCTCAAGCCGCGCCACCTCAAGCTGCACGACCTTCCGGCCGGTGGGGATGCCGTGACCGGGCGGCGGCTGGTGATGGGCAACGCCGACGTCCGGATCAGCTATGTCCTCAGCGATGCTCCGTCGCCGTACTACCGCAACGCTGTCGGCGATGAGTGCGTCTACGTCGAGGACGGCAGCGGCACCGTCGAGACGGTCTTCGGCGCGATGTCCTACCGGACCGGCGACTACGTCCTGATCCCGAGGGCGACCACGCACCGCTGGCTGCCCGCGGAGGACAGCAGGCTCTACGCGATCGAGGCCAACAGCCACATCGCTGCGCCGAAGCGCTACCTCTCCCGCTACGGGCAGCTGCTCGAGCATGCGCCGTACTGCGAGCGTGACCTGCACGGGCCGGACGGACCGTTGGTGTGCGAGGGCACCGACGTCGAGGTCCTCGTCAAGCACCGGGGCCATGGCCCGTCGGGGCTCGTCGGTTCGCGACTGACCTATGCCACTCATCCGCTCGACGTCGTCGGCTGGGACGGGTGCCTCTACCCCTACACGTTCAACGTCGAGGACTTCATGCCGATCACCGGGAAGGTCCACCAGCCACCGCCGGTGCACCAGGTCTTCGAGGGCACCAACTTCGTCGTCTGCAACTTCTGCCCGCGCAAGGTGGACTACCACGAGCAGTCGATCCCGGTGCCGTACTACCACTCGAACGTCGACTCCGACGAAGTGATGTTCTACGTCGGTGGGGACTACGAGGCCCGCAAGGGGTCGGGGATCGGGATCGGCTCGATCTCGATCCACCCCGGTGGACATGCGCACGGGCCGCAGCCCAGCGCGATCGAGGCGTCCATCGGGGTGGAGTTCTTCGACGAGCTCGCGGTCATGGTGGACACGTTCCGGCCCCTGGAGCTCGGAGAGGCCGGACGTGCGGTCGAGGACCCTGCGTACGCCTGGACCTGGGCGGGACGCGGGCCCTCGACCGATCAACCGGAGAGCTCAGACGGTGACGGTCCTGCGGTCTTCAGCAACAGCTGAGCCTGCCGGGCGCTCACGCCAGACCTTGGCACGGGCGAGGAACACCGCTCCGACCAGGGCCACCGCCAGGAAGGTGCCGAAGCCGCTCTCCCCGGCCACGTAGGCCAGATCGGCCTGCGAGCCTGCCACCACGGCTCCGGCCCCGGTCGCGAACGCCATGTTCACGGCGCCATGGGCCATCGACACGGGCCAGACGCTGCCTGTCCGGTCCCACAGGTAGGCGTAGAACACGCCGCCCATCGTGATCGTCGCGACCACCATCGGCGCCACGACCCAGCGGCTGCCTAACTCGTCGTACGTCGTTGCGATCAGGATCAGTGGCAGGTGGAAGCAGCCGTGGATGAACCCGGTGACCAGAGCGGACCTGCGCCGGCTCGTGAGCTGCTGGACGCGCGGCAGCAGGTAACCGCGCCAGCCGATCTCCTCACCCAGGAAGAGAACGGTCATGAACGCCAGCGATGTGACGAGGTTCAGGGTCCACGCGGTGACACCGGACGTGCTCAGCTCGACGGGACGCAGGCCGGCCACGCCGAGCACGAGCGCCGCACCGTAGGCGAGACCCGCCAGGATCATCGGGACGACGAAGGCGAATGCCCACATTCTCTTCCCCGAGCGGTTGAGTCCGAAGCTGCCCCACAGCTTGCGTCGCTTGCCGCGCGGTGTGAAGAGGAAGGTGATGATCAGCACTGCGGTCACCGGCGCCATCGCACTGAGTAGGACGTTGATGTGGGCGTGCGGGATCGCCACGGCGAGGCCGATGGCCAGGGTGAACACGATGACGAGGTACGTCGTGACTTCTCGTAGTGGTCGGGACATGAGAGGAACCTCCAGTGAATGAGCCGGCCACCCTGGCCGTTCCACCAATGTCGTCGTTCCCGGCAGCGACCACATCTGGCCGAGGTCCCGTCGTGACGAGACCCGAGACATAGGTCAGCGTCCCGGGACAGTGAGCCCCGACTCGTAGGCGTGCATCACCAGCTGCGCCCGGTCACGGCACTCCAGCTTCGTGAGGAGGTGGCTGACGTGGGTCTTCACCGTCCCGTAGCCCATGTGCAGCTCGTCGGCGATCTCCTGGTTGGACAGGCCGTGCGACACCGCGACGAGCACCTCGCGCTCCCGGTCCGTCAGACCGTCCTGACCGGGAGGAACGGCACGGCTGGGCAGGGCGGCGAACTGCTCGATGAGCCGCCGGGTGACCGAGGGGGCGAGCAGGGCGTCTCCCGCGGCGACCACGGTGATCGCGTCGAGCAGCTGGGTCGGTCGGGTGTCCTTGAGGAGGAAGCCGCTCGCGCCGGCTCGCAGGGCCTCGTGCACGAGCTCGTCCTCGTCGAACGTCGTGAGCACGAGCACGTGCGTGGACGCACACTGCGGATCGGCCATGATCCGCCGCGTCGCCTCGAGCCCGTCCATCCGCGGCATCCGGACGTCCATGAGCACGACGTCTGGTGCGGTACGCCGGCACAGCTCCCAGGCCTCCGCACCGTCACCGGCCTCGGCCACGACCTCGATGTCTGGGCTCGAGCCGAGCAGCACCACGAACCCCGACCGGACCAGCTCCTGGTCGTCGACGACCAGGACCCGGATCATGGCGCGACCGAAGGTGCGGGCAGGTGTCCGCGCACCCGGAAGCCGGAGCCGTCTGCCGGGCCGTATTCGAGAGTCCCGCCAAGCAGCCGCGTGCGTTCGCGCAGCCCTACGAGCCCGTGTCCGCCTGCGACGTCCACCGCACCGGACCGGAGTCGCCCGCCGCGCCCGGAGTCGCGCACGCAGATGTCGACGCCGTCATCAGCGTAGGTCAGCTCGACGAGCGCGCGGGTGGCGCCGGAGTGCTTGAGCACGTTGGTCAACGACTCCTGGACGACGCGATAGACGGTCAGCTCGACGCCTGGATCGAGTGGTCGGCGACGCCCGGTGACGGTCAGCCGCACCTCGACACCGGCATGACGGACGTCCTGGACCAGCGCCTCGAGATCGTCGATCGTCTGCAGGGGCGCGGCGGCGGGATCCGTTCCCTGCTCGCGCAGGAGGCCGAGCATCGACCTGGTCTGGGTC
>JBDSXU010000109.1:0-2238 GCA_039926005.1 Marmoricola sp. | reverse complement strand
ATCGTCCAGTCGAGGTCGCGGGTGCGTAGATCGTCCTCGGCGGCCTGCTTGGCGCACAGGTAGATCTGGAAGACGTCGTCCGAGTCGGGGTCGGCGCCCTCGGTGCCCATGGCGGAGACCATCACGTAGCGGCGTACGCCGGCAGCCTCGGCGGCGTCGGCCAGCATGATCGCCGCGCCCTTGTCGACTGTCTCCTTGCGGGTGGCATCGCCGTCGGCACCGCCCCCGGCTGCGAACACGACCACGTCAGCACCCCGCACGATCTCGGTCATCTCCGCGACGTCGGTCGCCTCCAGGTCGATCATCGCCGCCTCGATGTCGTCTCTTTGGAGGTCAGGGATCTGCTCGGGTTTGCGGATCATCCCCACCGGCTGGTGACCGGCCGCAACCACCAGCCTGCCGAACTGCCGGGCGATCTGTCCGTGGCCACCCGCGATGACGATGCGCATCTGGTCTCCTGCTCCCCGAGGTGCTGCGTGAACTACGACCGTAGCCCTCGCCGGTGGGCTCAGGACTCCAGGATGGTCTTCGCCTTCTCCAGGTTGGAGCGGACATCACGAGCGTAGAGCTTGAGCACGATCGGGTCGGCGAACTTGAACACACCCTTCAAGGACTCCATCTCCTGGTGCCAGGTGATCCTGGTGCCCTCGTCCTCGTCCTCGTACCTGAAGGAGAGCGTGTAGGGGATGGTGGCGTCCTCGGAGACGAGCTTGCCGCTGCGTCCCTCCTCGACCTCGACCAGCTCGTCGGTGAGCTCCAGACGGCGACCGGCAACCTTGACCACCCCGTGGCATTTCCGACCGACCTGGTCCTTCTCCCCGGAGACCAGCTCGTACTCCACGATGTTGCTGTTGTAGACCGGCACGTTTTCCGGGTCGATCATGAACTCATAGACCTCGTCACGCGGCTTGTTGATGACGATGGTTTCCTCGACGGTGAGCATGGGGCCACCTTCCGTTCGGACCGGTCGGGCGACCGGTCTGGTTCGGACGCTATTGCGCAGCGCGCGCGAGGGGGAGGCCTGTGTCTGGGCTGTCCCATTCGTGAGTCGACCGGGGTAGACCGGTGCCCGGCCTGCTGGTCTCCAGGTGACTGCGCACTAGCCTTCGGGAATGTCCGTTGCCCTGGTCACCGACTCGACCGCCTCCCTATCCGCGCAGGAGGTGGCCGACCACGGCGTCACGGTGGTGTCGTTGCAGGTCGTGATCGGCGCCTCGTCCTACGACGAGTGCGGCGGCGAGGACTCCGTCACGCCGCAGATGCTGGCCGACGCGCTCCAGGACTGGACCCCCGTCAGCACGTCACGTCCCAACCCCGAGGCGATCCTCGAGACCTACGAGAAGCTGGCGGCCGGCGGCGCCGAGACGATCGTCTCGGTGCACATCTCTGCAGAGCTGAGTGGCACCTTCGAGTCGGCTCAGGTGGCCGCTCGCCGGTCACCGGTGCCGGTGACTCTCGTGGACTCCCGGCAGGTCGGAATGGGCACCGGGTACGCCGTAATGGCCGCGGCCGACGCCATCGCGGAGGGCGCCGACGCGGCGACAGCCGCGGCAGCAGCCAGGACGCGGGCGGCCAACACCACCTCGCTGTTCTACGTCGACACGCTGGAGTACCTCCGCCGCGGTGGACGCATGGGTGCGGCGGCAGCGCTGCTGGGCTCCGCGCTGGCGGTCAAGCCGATCCTGAGGGTGGAGGACGGCCGCATCGGGCCCTTCGAGAAGGTCCGCACCTCGGCCAGGGCCCTGTCCAGGTTGGAGGAGCTGGCCGTGGAAGCCGCCGAGGACGTCGATGTCGACGTCGCCGTCGCGCACCTCGCCAGCCCGGAGCGGGCTGCCCACCTCGCAGAGCGGCTCGCCCGGCGGCTCGATTCACAGCTGGGGGAGCGGGAGGTGTCGGTCGGGGAGATCGGGGCGGTCCTGGGTGCGCATGTCGGCCCGGGCATGGTGGCAGTCGCCGTGTCGCGGCGTAACTGAGCCGGCACCACTTCCTGAATGCCGCAGGTTGTCCACAGGCCCGCGAATCGTCCTTCCGTTCCTGGGTGACGCTTCCTAGCGTCGTGACATGCACAGGCAGTCACAGGAGGAGATCGCGGCTGCGGCCCGTCGTCGGCTCGAGCTGCTTGGCCGCGAGCTCGACCAGGCCGGGCTGAGACGGGTCGAGGAGCTCGACGAGAGCCCGGACGAGGCTTCCCAACCGAGGCTTGCGGAGGCGTCGACGGTGCCTGCGATCGGCAGGCAC
>JBDSXU010000108.1:0-4132 GCA_039926005.1 Marmoricola sp. | reverse complement strand
CACCTGCTCAGAGCGCCTTGACGGCGTTCAGCAGCTTGCCCATGGAGTCCTTGGCGTCCCCGAAGAGCAGGGTGGTGTTCTCCTCGAACAGCAGCTCGTTCTCGATGCCCGCGAAGCCCGGTCGCATGGAGCGCTTCATGAACACGACCTGCTTGGCCTCGTCGGCGTTGAGGATCGGCATCCCGTAGATGGGTGCCCCGGGAGACGTCCTCGCGGCCGGGTTCACCACGTCGTTGGCACCTACCACCAGGGCCACGTCGGCGTCCTTGAACTCCCCGTTGATCTCGTCCATCTCCTTGAGCTGCTCATAGGGCACCTGGGCCTCGGCGAGCAACACGTTCATGTGGCCGGGCATGCGACCGGCGACCGGATGGATCGCATAGTCGACCTGGGTGCCCCGCTCGCTCAACACGTCGACGAGCTCGCGCAGGGTGTGCTGGGCCTGTGCGACGGCCAGGCCGTAGCCCGGGACGATGATGACGCGGTCGGCGTACCCCAGCATGATCGCGACGTCCTCGGGGTTCGCCGACTTCACCGGCCGGTCCGAGGCGACCCCGGCGCCCAGGGTTGAACCACCCTTGAGGGCACCGAACAAGATGTTGGCGACCGAGCGACCCATCGCCTTGGCCATCAGCAGGGTGAGGAACGTTCCGGAGGCACCGACGAGCGTGCCGGCGACCAGGAGTACGACGTTGTCGAGCACGTAGCCGCCCGCGGCCACCGTGAGACCGGTGAACGCGTTCAGCAGTGAGATCACGATCGGTACGTCGGCACCACCCACCGGCAACACCAGCAGCAACCCGAAGACCAGACCGACCAGGCACAACACGATGCCGACCCAGACGCTGGGGTTCAGCACCAGCTGGGTGGACAGCCCGACCCCGGCCACGAGCCCTGCACCGAAGCCCAGAGCCAGGCCCGGGAAGGTCACCGGCGCCGAGGTCATCAGCTCCTGCAGCTTGGCGAAGGTGACGACCGAGCCGGCGAACGAGACCGAACCCACGAAGATCGTGAAGGCTGTCGCAGCGAGCACGAACCAGTTCACGTCAGCGCCGGCGCCGCTGGCCTCAGCGAGGTCGTGCAGCTCCAGCAGCGCGACCAGCGCGGCAGCGCCACCACCTACGCCGTTGAAGAGGGCCACCATCTGCGGCATCTGGGTCATCTGCACGCGGCGCGCACCGAAGACACCACCGGCGGTGCCGATCACGATCGCGCCCAGGATCAACGGGACGTGATGGAGGTGATCCACTCCGTTGGGCTTGTAGACGAACGGCACCGCACACGCGACCACCGCGCCGGCTGCGCCGATCAGGTTGCCGGTGCGCGCCGTCTTCGGGCCGGAGAGTCCCTTGAGCGCGAGGATGAAGGAGACCGCGCAGGCCAAGAAGACCAGCTGTACCCAGGTGGGAGTCACTTCGCAGCCCCCGCCCCGTCAGCGGAGCCGGCGGCGGCGGGCTTCTTCTTCTTGCGCACGAACATCTGCAACATCCTGTCGGTCACCACGAAGCCGCCGACCATGTTCACCGCGGCCAGCACGATGGCCACCAGACCCACGACCACGGCAATGGTGTTGTCGGTCGTGCCGGTGACCAGGATGGCGCCCAGCAGGATGATCCCGTGGATCGCGTTGGCGCCCGACATCAGCGGCGTGTGCAACGTGGAGGAAACCTTCGAGATCACCTCGATGCCCACGAACACGCTGAGGATGAAGATCGTCAGCCAGACGATGGCGTCGTTCACTTGTCGTCCTCCTGGTCGAAGGGGAGATCGAGCTGCTCGGTGGAGGGGTCCCGGTTCTGCTGGATCCCCTCGATCGCCGCAGGGTCGGGTTCCGGCTCGGGTTCTGGCTCCGCCGGGCCCTCGATCGCCTCGCGCGTCGGCTCGTGCAGGATCCGCCCCGCACGGGTCACCGCTGCCCCGGCGACGACCTCGTCCTCGAAGTCGGGGGCGAACTCACCCTCGCTGGTCATCAGGGTCAGCAGGCTGACCAGGTTCTGTGCGTAGAGCTTCGAGGCCGGGCCGGGCATCTGCGAGGGAACGTTGTCGCCCCCCCACACCTGCGTGTGGCCGATCCGAACGACCTTCCCGGCGACCGAACCCTCGACGTTCCCTCCGGTCTCGGCGGCGAGGTCGACCACCACCGAACCGGGCTTCATCGCCTCCACCATCGCGGCCGTGACCAGCAGCGGCGCTGTCCGACCGGGGACAGCGGCCGTGGTGATCAGGGCATCTGCGTTCGCGATGTATGGCGCGAGCGCCTCCATCTGCCGCTGAGCGCGATCCTCGGTCATCTCGCGGGCGTAGCCACCTGAACCCTCGAGGGTCTCGAGCTCGAGGTCGATCGCCTTCGCGCCCACCGAGCGGATCTCCTCGGCGGCAGCCGCGCGGACGTCGTACGCCGAGACGACCGCGCCCAACCGCTTGGCGGTCGCGATCGCCTGCAGACCAGCCACACCGGCACCGAGTACGACGACCTGGGCGGGCTGGACCGTGCCGGCAGCGGTCATGTTCAACGGGAAGAATCGACGCAGCAGACCCGCAGCCACGATGGCGCAGCGGTAGCCGGAGACGAGGGCCTGCGAGGACAACGCGTCCATCGACTGGGCTCGCGAGATCCGGGGCACGAGCTCCATCGCGAACGCGGTGACGCCGATGTCGCGGAAGTCCGCGACCTGGTCGTGGGAAGAGTTGACGGGGAGGAAGGAGAGCGTGGCGACGCCGTCGCGCAGTAGGCGCGCCCGGTCGCCGCTCAGCGCGTTGACGCCCAGCACCACGTCGGCCTCGGCCAGGGCATCGTCGGCCAGCGTCGCCCCGGCCTCGACGTAGAGCTCGTCGGCGTACTCGGCCCGCGCGCCTGCACCTGGTTCGACGAGGACCTCGTAGCCGAGGTCTGTCAGCTTGCTGACGAGCTCGGGGACCATCGCCACCCGGGACTCGCCCTCACGGGTTTCCCTTGCCACTGCGATCTTCACTCGTCAGAACCTAGTGGACTTGGCTGCCGCTTCCAGACTTTGAGATGACCGTCTCACCAATTTCCGGCGAAACCGGCCCAATAGGGTGAGTCCGGAAGTTATCCGGCAAACCCGGTGCCGGCGAGGTAGCCGACGGCATAGGTGATCGCCATGGCCAGCACCCCGCCCAGGACGTTCCGCGTCACCGCCGGGCGCACGCGGGCGCCGCCGATCCGGGCGCTCGCCAGACCGGTGCCGGCCAGGGCCAGCCCCACGACCAGGAGCGTGACGAGGGCACGCAGGCCTGGGGTGAACAGCAAGATGGTGAGGACTGGCAGCATCGCGCCGAGCGTGAAGGAGATCATCGAGGCGCGCGCGGCCTGCCAAGGGTTGGTCAGCTGGTCCGGGTCGATTCCGAGCTCGATGTCCAGGTGGGCGCGCAGCGCGTCGCCGCCGGTGAGCTCGACGGCGACCCTACGGGCCAGCTCCTCGGAGAGGCCCTTCTGCCGGTAGAGCTCGGCCAGCTCGGCGAGCTCGTCGTCAGGCTCGTCCGCGAGTTCGCGCGTCTCCTTCGCGATCAGTGCACGCTCGGTGTCGCGCTGCGTGCTGACCGAGACGAACTCACCCGCCCCCATGCTCAGGGCGCCCGCCACCAGACCCGCCAGGCCGGCGACGAAGATCGTGTGCCGGTCGGTCGTGGCACCTGCCACGCCCATGACCAGACCCGCGACCGAGACGATGCCGTCGTTGGCGCCGAGCACAGCGGCCCGCAGGGAGTTGAGCTTGCCGCTGACCGACGACGAGTGCGGCTCGTGGGCGTGTTCGCCCATGGGCGGGAAGTTCTTCGTCCTGGGGGAGGGCATGAGGCAATCGTCGCGCGACGCGCGAACCCTCGCAACGAAGGACAGGCTCGGCTCAGCCGCGGCCTTTGCGGTGTAGACGGCGCCGGCACCGATCGGGGAGCCCGAACTCCTTCGCCTCGTCATCGATCCTGATCTTGACGTGGCCGCTCTAGGTGGTCCGGCAGATCCGGTTGACCGCAGCGCCCACGCTATCCACGACAAGTGCGTGCGCGGTCACGATGGGCCCGGTGGCCCCGGCGCTCCAAGGGAGGCAGTTCACCGACGTCCTGCGCCGTACACACCTGAGCTGCCGGTCCGGCAGCTTGACCTGCCTCCTCG
>JBDSXU010000107.1:0-9473 GCA_039926005.1 Marmoricola sp. | reverse complement strand
CCGGCTGGGATGTCGAGACGGTCAAGGAGATCGTGGCCGACACGTTGCACAACATCGTCGATCCCCTGGTGTACGACGAGGCCGTCAGCCTGATCGAGACCCACCACCTCGCCGGCCGAGACGTGATCATCGTGTCGACCAGTGGCTCCGAGGTCGTCGAGCCGATCGGCGAGATGCTGGGGGCCGACAAGGTGATCGCGACCCGGATGGAGGTCGCGGACGGCAAGTACACCGGCGAGATCCGCTTCTACGCCTACGCCGAGAACAAGTCCAAGGCGATCCGTGACCTCGCGCGCAAGCGCGGCTACGACCTCGAGCGGTGCTACGCCTACAGCGACTCAGTGACCGACGTCCACATGCTCGAGGTGGTCGGCCACCCCTACGCGGTCAACCCGGACAAGGACCTGCGCCGGATCGCCCGTGACCGTGGCTGGCCGATCCTGGTCTTCGAGAAGCCCGTTGCCCTGCGCAGCAGGATGACCCTTCCCCCCGCTGCTCCGGCGATCGTGTTCACCGTCGGCGGTTTCGCGGCGATCGGTGCGGCCTACTGGCTCGGCGTCAGGCGGCGCCGCGCCTCGGCCTGAAAAGTCAAGGTCTGCTAGACCTTGTACTGCTTCTTGGCCCGGCGTACAAAGGAGAAACAACTCCAGAGACTCACACGGTGGTGGAACCCACGCGGCGATCTACCCTTCCTACAGGGTGCTGGTCAGATCCGGATCCTCCGGGGGCCACAATTAGACAGTGCACGCCTGGTAACCAATTCCGTGTGTCGAGCGGCATCGAGATCTTGCATCTTGGTGCCGCTCATCTGTTGCCGGGATCTCCGGGTCTTGCTCACCGACGCAAGGGACTCGCCTCGGCGCCCTTCGTCTGCGCCTGGGCGGCGTACAGCAGCCACGCATGCAGCCCGCTCCTCGCGCCGTCGCGGTAGCCGCGCAGGTTCGACTCGTACTCCGCACGCAGCGCCAGATGACCGGCCTCGGGCACGACGAGCGAGGCAGGGTCCACCCCACGGGAGACCAGCACCAGCCGCTCGGCCGCTCGCGCAACGATCCCGTTGTGGTCGGCGAACGGCTCGGCGGTCGCGAGGTCTGCGTGCACCAGGGCAGCCACCAACAGGGCCGGCGCCGAGGTGCTCAGCAGGGTCTGGGAAAGGGAGCCGAGACGCTCGGCCGCAGCCGGGGAGACCGGTTTCCCCGCTGACCACCCTCCCGTGAGCGCGTGCAGCCGGGCGAAGGCCTGCAGCGGAGACCGGCCCAGCACGGGCACCATGGAGAGCAACTCGGTGCTCACCCGCACGGAGGCCTGTGCGATCTCGTCCCCGCGCCCGGCGCGCAGGTCCTCGAGGGTGGAGGCGGATCCCTCCAACACGGCACTCGCGTGCGCTCCCCGCAACAGCGACTCGGCAGTCTGCTCACGACTCGTGCGACGCAGCCCCCTGTCGCGCAGCATCACGTCGATGCCGTCGCGGGTCGAGGCGAACGCGGAGGGAACCCCTTCGAGCTCGGTCAGCCACGTGAGGGGGTCGGGCCGGGACTCCGTGGACGGGTGGGGCACGGCGGGAAGGGTATCGGGTAACTTCGAGCGCACGATGAGCGAGCCCGGGAGTGAGCCGAGTCCACCACCTGACCGGTCGTTCGGCCCGGTGGCCGATGCCTACGACCGAGCGCGGCCGTCGTACCCGGAGGATGCCGTCGCCTGGATGACCGGCACGGGTCGTTCGGTGGTCCTCGAGCTCGGTGCGGGCACCGGCAAGCTGACCGAGTTGCTGCACAGCAGCGGCCATGACGTCCTGGCAACCGACCCTCTCCCCGAGATGCTCAGCAAGCTCGCCCAGCGGGTTCCGGTGCGGCACATCGTCGCTGCTGCCGAGCACATCCCGCTGCGCTCGCGTTCGGTCGACCTGGTGGTGTGTGGCCAGTCGTTCCACTGGTTCGACCACGAGCGCGCCCTCCCCGAAATCGCGCGTGTGCTGCGACCCGGTGGCATCCTCGCGCTGGTGTGGAACACCTACGACGAGGCGATCCCGTGGGTCCGACGGCTCAAGCAGCTCATCTCTCCGCAGAGCGGAGGGCACGACGAGGCCGCCACCCCGCTCATGGAGACCCCCTTCTTCGGGTTCGTGGACAAGAAGCAGTTCCGGTTCTGGAAGACCCACACCGCGGCCAGCCTCGCCGACCTGACCCGTTCGATCTCCTACGTCGCGACCATGAGCGAGAGCGACCGCGCCGGTGTACTCGCCAAGGTCGATGCGCTCTACGCCGGCTACGGTCGCGGCCACGACGGGATGCAGCTGGCCTACGTGACCCGGTGCTACCGGGCCGTCGTACGCCACCAGGAGCTGCCGCCCGAGCCTCCTCCTCCGACCCGGAGGCAGGCTGCGACACCGGCCGACGCCGAGGGTGAGGGCGGGCCCACCGCCCCGACGAGCCGACCGCGCCGCCCGCCCGAGGACCCCGGCACGCAGCTGATCGACTTCCGGTAAGGCGATGGCGTTCGAGGGCCTGCGCAGCCGCTGGTACGCCCGTCAGCTCGGCAGCGACGCCGACATGGCCACCTTCCGCACGCTGCACACCGCGTCGCTCGCCTCCCCCGCGCTGAGGCGGGGGCTGAACGAGGAATCCGTCGAGCGCAGCCTGCGCCACCTTCGCAACCTGCTCGGCACGGCCGCGGTCGCCATCGCCGACACGCACCGCCTCCTGGGGTACGACGGGCTCTCCACCCATCACGTCGACCACGCCCTCGCGCTCGCCCGCCGGTCCGTCGACGCGACCAGCACCGTGGTCGCGGGACGAGCCGAGCTCGCGTGCTCGACGCAGGGCTGCCTCGTACAGCACGCGATTGCCAGCCCGCTCGTCATCGACGACCGCGTGGCCGGTGCTCTGGTCGCGCTTACCGACCAACCCTCGGCGAACCTGCTGCGGGCGACCGAGGAGGTGGCCAGCTGGGTCTCGGGCCAGCTCGAGCTCGCCGAGCTCGACGAGTCGCGCCACCGGCTGGTCCGCGCGGAGGTGCGCGCGCTGCGTGCCCAGATCAGCCCGCACTTCATCTACAACTCCCTCGGGGCGATCGCCTCGTTCGTGCGCACCGACCCCGACCGGGCGCGCGACCTGCTGCTGGAGTTCGCCGACTTCACCCGCTACTCGTTCCGGCAGCACGGGGACTTCACGACGCTGGCAGAGGAGCTCCGCTCGGTGGAGCGCTACCTGCTGCTTGAGCAGGCGCGCTTCGGCGACCGGCTGCGGGTCACCCTCCAGGTGGCGCCGGAGGTCCTGGGCGTGAGCATCCCGTTCCTGTGCCTGCAACCACTCGTGGAGAACGCCGTCCAGCACGGGTTGGAGTCCGTCGAACACGGCGGACAGATCTCCATCGAGGCCCGCGACGCCGACCGCGAGTGCATCATCTCGATCGAGGACAACGGTGCGGGTGAGGACCCCGAACGCATCCGGGAGGTCCTGTCGGGCACGACCAGCGGCGACTCGGTCGGCCTCGCCAACGTGGACGAGCGGCTGCGCACGACGTTCGGCGACGAATACGGTCTGGTCGTGGAGACCGCACCCGGCGCCGGCACGAAGGTCGTCGTACGCGTGCCCAAGTTCGCGCCCGGCGTGAGCACATGACCGGCCCAGTGAGCGGGCTCCGGGTCCTGGTCCTCGACGACGAGAGGCCGGCCCTCGACGAGCTGACCTTCCTGCTCGAGCGCGACGAACGGGTGGCCGAGGTGCACGCGACCGGCTCTCCCACCGACGCCCTGCGCCTGCTCCAGCAGCTCGAGATCGACGCCGTCTTCCTCGACATCCAGATGCCGGGGCTCACCGGCATCGACCTCGCCCAGGTGCTCTCGCGCTTCAAGAATCCGCCTGCCACGGTCTTCGTGACCGCGCACGACCAGCACGCCGTGGACGCCTTCGAGCTCAACGCCGTCGACTACGTGCTCAAACCCGTGCGTGAGGAGCGTCTCGCCGAGGCCGTACGACGGGTCCTGGCGGCGACCCGCACCGAGAACCCCGAGGAGCAGGTGCCGGTCGAGCGAGGAGGCGTCACCCGCTTCGTTCCGGTCTCGCAGATCCGATACGTGGAGGCCGAGGGCGACTACGCGCGGCTGCACACCGCAAACGACAGCCATCTCGTGCGGGTGCCGCTGACACAGCTCGAGCAGGACTGGGCCGCCATCGGCTTCGTGCGCATCCACCGGTCGATCCTGATCGCGACCGCGTTCGTGGACGAGGTGCGCGTCGACGGCGGCCGGTGCTCAGTGGTGATCGACGGCCACGAGCTCCAGGTCAGCCGCCGCCACACCCGTGAGCTGCGCGACCTGCTGGTGCGCAACGCCCGTCCGGGGACAACTGCGTGAGCGACCACCCACCTGAACGAGTGCGCGTCACCAGCCCCTGGACCGAGCGACCGCGGCTTCGGCCGCGCACCACCGCCGCCTCCGAGATCGACGCCCAGAGCGAGGTCGGCGAGATCTACGTCGCGACGTTGCTCCGGGCGCAGCTGCGACTCGCGCTGAGCACCCTGGCCACGCTCGGGCTCACGATCGGCCTGCTTCCCCTTGTCTTCACGCTGTTGCCGGCCCTGACCTCCCACCGGGTGTTCGGCATGCCCGTGTCCTGGGGAATCCTCGCCTTCGGGTGCTACCCCGTGCTGGTCCTGCTGGCCCTGCGGTACCTGCGACGGGCCGAACGCAACGAGCGCGCGTTCGCCCGGGTGGTCGAGCGGTCGTGAACGCTGCTTTCGGCCTCGTGGCTGTGCTTCTCGTGACCATCGCCACCCTCGCGATCGGCACCTGGGGCCTCAAGTTCAGCAGGACCACGTCGGACTTCTTCGTGGCCTCGCGGTCGGTGCGGCCCGGCCTGAACGCGTCGGCGATCAGCGGCGAATACCTCTCCGCCGCGTCGTTCCTCGGCATCGCGGGGCTGGTTCTCAGCTTCGGCGCCGAGATGCTGTGGTACCCCGTCGGCTGGACCGCCGGCTACCTGGTCCTGCTGGTCCTGGTCGCGGCCCCGCTGCGGCGTTCGGGCGCCTACACGTTGCCCGACTTCGCCGAGGCGCGGTTGGACTCCCGCGCCGTGCGCACCCTGGCGTCGGTGATGGTGGTGGCGATCGGCTGGCTCTACCTGATGCCACAGCTGCAGGGTGCCGGTGTCGCGCTGCGCACAGCCACTGGTCTGCCCGACTGGGCGGGTGGACTGGTGGTCGCGGTCGTCGTACTCCTCAACGTCTTGTCGGGAGGGATGCGCTCGATCACGTTCGTGCAGGCCTTCCAGTACTGGCTCAAGCTGACCGCACTGTTCGTCCCCCTGGTCTTCCTCGTGATCGTCTGGCTCGGTGACGGCGGTCGCTCACCGGCGGACCCCTCCCTGTTCGTCGGCGGCGAGTCCGGCCGCGCGTGGGCCAACCCGATCCACTTCCTCGGGGACCACCCGCTCTACTCGACGTACTCGCTGATGATCGCCACCTTCCTCGGCACCATGGGGCTGCCGCACGTGGTCGTTCGCTTCTACACCAACCCCGACGGGCGGGCCGCTCGCCAGACCACGGTCGCGGTGCTCGCACTGCTCGGCCTCTTCTACGTGCTCCCTCCCGTGTACGCCGGCCTCGGGCGCCTCTATGCCCCCGACCTCGTCGGGAGTGGCCGGGCAGACTCGGTGGTGCTCGAGCTGCCGGCTCGGATGGTGGGGAACCTGGGCGGCGAGCTACTAACCGCGCTGCTGACTGCAGGTGCCTTCGCCGCGTTCCTCGCCACGTCCTCGGGTCTGACGATCGCCATTGCGGGCGTCATCACCCAGGACGTGATGAGCAAGCGGGTCGAGGGAGTCACCGCCTTCCGGCTCAGTGCGGTCGTCGCTGTCGTCGTACCATTCATGTTCGCTCTCGTGGCCCGCGACGTGGCCGTGGCGACCGTCGTCGGCCTGGCCTTCGCGATGGCTGCGGCCACCTTCTGCCCACTGCTCCTGCTCGGCATCTGGTGGCGTGGCCTCACCGACGCCGGGGCCATCGCGGGGCTTCTCGTCGGGGGAGCCCTCACCGGCTGGGCCGTGGTCGACAACCTCCTGACCGACCGCTCTGGCGGATGGTTCGCGGCCCTGGTGGACCAGCCCGCTGCGTGGACGGTGCCGCTCGCGTTCGCCACGATGGTCGTCGTCTCGCGCCTCACGCGTCACCGGCTCCCGCCGCACGTCTCCAGGTTCATGGTCCGCCTGCACACACCGGAGACGGTCCAGCTCGACCGGGGATGAGGGATTTCCCGCGGCCTCACAGAGCATGAGCGCCACTCGGGGCGACCGCTCGTCGGACGCCTTCGACCGCTGGGCGATCAGTGGCCTCCGCCTGCCGTGCCACTGACGCGCCCCCGTAGCGGTTGGCGCGACCTGCTGCGACGGTGACCCTGATCACAGACTACTCAGAAGGGCGCTACCCATGGCTGACCCAACCCCCGGCCCCGCTGCCGTGGATGTCCGATACCAGGCCTCGCGGCACGACCCGGTCTACGACCGGCTGCACGAGTCGGCCGAGTTCACCGAGCTGCGTCGCCGCTACCACAGTTTCGTCTTCCCGGCGACGATCGCGTTCCTGCTGTGGTACCTGCTCTTCGTCGTGCTCTCCAACTGGGCGAGCGGCTTCATGGGCCACAAGCTCCTCGGCAACATCAACGTCGCGCTGGTGTTCGGCCTGCTGCAGTTCGCCACGACGTTCGCTCTTGCGTGGGTGTACAGCAACTACTCCAACAAGAAGCTCGACCCGCTGGCCCGCCAGCTCAACGAGGACTACGAGACGAACCGCAGCAACCTGAGCGAGGACGCATGAACCCGAAACTCATCGTGATGGTCGCCGACCACCAGGCCCTCACGACCGGACTGTTCCTGTTCGTCGTCGCCATCACCATCGCCATCACCTTCTGGGCCAGCCGGCAGACCAGCGGCACCGCCGACTACTACGCGGGAGGGCGTGGGTTCAGCGGTCTCCAGAACGGTCTCGCGATCGGTGGCGACTACATGTCAGCGGCCTCGTTCCTGGGCATCTCCGGGGCGATCGCACTGTCGGGCTACGACGGTTTCCTCTACTCGATCGGCTTCCTCGTCGCGTGGCTGGTGGCTCTGCTGCTCGTTGCCGAGGTGCTGCGCAACTCAGGTCGCTACACGATGGCCGACCAGCTCGCCTACCGGATGAAGCAGCGCCCGGTGCGCCAGGCAGCGGCCACCTCGACGGTCGTCGTCTCGATCTTCTACCTGTTGGCCCAGATGGTCGGCGCGGGCACCCTGGTGTCCCTGCTCCTCGGCGTCGACAGCCAGTTCGCGATCAACCTGACGATCTTCGCGGTCGGCATCCTGATGGTCTTCTACGTGACCGTCGGCGGCATGAAGGGCACCACTTGGGTGCAGATCGTCAAGGCTGTCCTGCTGATGGCGGGGTCGGCCCTGATCGTCGTACTCGTCCTGTCGAAGTTCCAGTTCAACCTCTCCGACCTGCTCGGGACCGCCGCCAGCAACAGCGGCAAGGGACCGGCGTTCCTCGAACCCGGCCTGAAGTACGGCATCAGCACGACGAGCAAGATCGACTTCCTCAGTCTCGGCCTGGCGCTGGTCCTCGGCACCGCGGGGCTGCCGCACATCTTGATCCGCTTCTACACAGTGCCCACCTCGCGCGACGCACGAAAGTCGGTGCTCTGGGCGATCGGGCTCATCGGTGTGTTCTACCTGTTCACCCTGGTGCTCGGCTTCGGTGCCGCCGCCCTGTTGAACAAGGGCGACATGGAACGGGTCTCCGCGTCGGGGGGCAACCTGGCCTCGCCGCTACTGGCTGAGACAGTCGGCGGCGGGGCCGGGTCGACCGGAGGCGCGATCCTGCTCGCTGTGATCGCCGCAGTCGCGTTCGCGACCATCCTCGCCGTCGTGGCCGGGCTGACACTCACCTCGAGTTCGAGCGTCGCACACGACCTCTACAACAGCGTGTGGCGCAAGGGCCAGGCGACCGAGAAGGAGGAGCTCAAGGTCGCCCGTCTCGCGGCCGGTGCGATCGGTCTGGTCGCGATCCTGCTGGCGATCCCGGCGCAGAAACTCAACATCGCCTTCCTGGTGGCGCTCGCCTTCGCCGTTGCCGCCTCGGCCAACCTCCCGGCGATCCTCTACAACATGTTCTGGAAGCGGTTCAACACCCGCGGCGCCGTCTGGAGCATCTACGGCGGCTTGATCTCCTCGGTGGGACTGGTGATCTTCTCACCGATCATGTCCGGCAAGGGCCTCGACCCCGTGTCGGGCAAGAACCTCTCGCTGCTGCCGACGAGCATCGACATCTCGTGGTTCCCGTTGGAGAACCCCGGCATCGTGTCGATCCCGTTGGGCTTCCTGCTCGGCTACATCGGCTCGGTGACGTCGAAGGAACCGGAGGCCCAGGGGCGCTACACCGAGCTCGAGGTCCGTGCGCTGACAGGGGCCGGCTCCGAGGTCGCCGTACAGCACTGAGGCACCCCCGACTGACCGCCGCGTCCGGACACCCTGACCGCAGGGTCGTCCGGACGTTGGGCACCGAGTAGGTTCCCAAACACCACATGACGCCCTAGAGACGGGCGACGAGGAGCAACTGATGAGCGACGATTCAAGCGGAACCCTGGCGAACCTGGCCAACGAACAGCGCCGGTTCGAGCCGTCCGCCGAGTTCGCAGAGAAGGCAAACCTCACGGCAGACGCGTACGACGAGGCCGAGAAGGACCGACCGGCCTTCTGGGAGAAGCAGGCCGAGCGCCTCGACTGGAACACCAAGTGGGACCGGGTCCTCGACTGGGACAACCCACCCTTCGCCAAGTGGTTCGTGGGCGGCAGGCTCAACGCGGCGTACAACTGCGTCGACCGGCACGTCGAGAACGGTGCCGGCGACAAGGTGGCCTTCCACTGGGTGGGTGAGCCCGAGGACGACACCAGGGACATCACCTATTCCGACCTCAAGGACGAGGTGTGCAAGGCCGCGAACGCTCTGGTCGAGCTGGGCGTGAAGACCGGCGACCGGGTAGCGATCTACATGCCGATGATCCCGGAGACCGCGATCGCGATGCTCGCGTGCGCCCGCATCGGTGCCCCGCACACCGTGGTCTTCGGCGGGTTCTCCTCCGACGCGCTGGCCAACCGACTCGAGGACTGCGACGCCCAGGTCGTCATCACCTCCGACGGTGGCTACCGCCGCGGCGCTCCGTCGGCCCTGAAGCCAGCCGTCGACGAGGCGTGCGAGAAGGCCGCCGCCGAGGGCCACGAGGTCCGCAAGGTGCTGGTCGTCCGTCGTACGGGCCAGCACGTGGAGTGGAACGACGACCGCGACCTGTGGTGGGACGAGTTCGTCGACAAGCAGTCCAGCGAGCACGAGTGCGAGTTCTTCGACTCCGAGCACCCGCTCTACGTCATGTACACGTCCGGCACGACCGGCAAGCCCAAGGGCATCCTGCACACCACCGGCGGCTACCTGGTCGGTTGTGCCTACAC
>JBDSXU010000106.1:0-6587 GCA_039926005.1 Marmoricola sp. | reverse complement strand
GAAGTAGCGGTAGACCTTCTCGTCGCGAACGACGGCGATGACCTGGTCAGGCAACGACTGCGGCGCCTTGCCGACCTCGTTGACCAGAAGGTCGCGCTGCGCGACCTCGAGTCCCTCGCCGTAGGTGAGCAGGTCCTCCATCACCGAGCCGAGGTTCGGCGAGAACGATGCGAGTCCCAGCAGCCGCCCCACGGCGTCGGACGAGGTGATCACCGAGTCGGCGCCGCTCTGCCTGACCAGCGGCACGTTGTCGGCCTCGCGGACCGCGGCCACGATGTAGGCATCCGGGTTGAGCTGACGCACCGTGAGCGTGGCGAGCACCGTGGTGTCGTCGCGCGCTGTGGTGATGATGACCTGCTTGGCGCTGCCGACGTGTGCACGGCGCAGCACTTCGCGCCGGGTCGCGTCGCCCATGACGATGGCAACTCCGTCGGCAAGAGCCTCCTCCTGGGCGACGGATCCGGGGTCGACGACGACGACGGATTCACGCGGGGTGCCGTTGTTCACCAACGTGTCGACAGCGCTTCGTCCCTTGGTGCCATAACCGATCACGACGACGTGCTGGTCCATGTGCTTCCTCCACCGGGCGACCCGGAACATCTCTCGCCCCTGTGAGGCGAGCACTTCGAGCGTGGTCCCGATCAACAGCACCAGGAAGGCGATGCGGAGCGGGGTGATCAGAAACGCGTTGATCAGCCGGGCGTTCTGGGTGACGGGTGCGATGTCGCCGTACCCCGTCGTGCTGAGCGTGACGGTCGTGTAGTAGATGGCATCGCTGAGATCGACGATTCCGTTGGGGTCCCCCGGCGTGATGTCGGCGCCGTCGCGATACCCGTCGCGGTCGACGTAGACGAGCAGCACCGTGAACACCAGCAGGCCGATCGCCATCAAGAGACGACGCGTCAGCTCCCACCACGGGGATCGCGTCGTGGCGGGCAGCTTCAGCAGGCCGGTGAAGCCCTTGGAGGTCAGGTCGTCGGGCACAGGGGGCTCAGTTGACCACGTCGCCGTAGATGACGATCTGCTGATGCGTCTTCCCGTTCACGACGCCGGAGGTGCGCACGGAGACGAACCGGAAGTCGTCGCCCTTTCTGGGGAGCTCGGCGTTGGGGGTGCGGCGCAGCGTGCCGCACAACTCCCCGTCGGCGTCCACGCCCTCCTGGTCGGTGATGGCATCACCGTTGAGGCACAGGCGGGACGTGCTCGACGTGAAGCTCACGACCTGGCCCGTGGTGCGGACGGGAGCGTCCGTGCCGACCACCGAGCCGACGAGGTAGCCAGCCAGCAGACACAATGCGCCACCCGCCATGAAGACAGGCGTCGGCAGGGTCACGTTTCCCATGGTTGAAGCATGTCACGCGGGAAGAGCAGTGCCGCGCAGCGCCCCTCAGTCGCCGAGTCGGTCCTCGGCGCCAGCCGCTCGACGAGAACCTCGCAACGGCAACACCTGCGCCAGGGGTCGGGAAGGGCGGGTCAACGTGTCCTCGACGGTCACCGGGCCGTCACACCATCGGCGGACGGTGACCCAGTCCCCCGGGTCAGGCACCCGCGACCGGTCACGGCCGATCACAGCGAGCATCCGGGCGCCGTAGGTAGCGCGGACCGTCCCGTCGTCGGTCAGGATCACGAGCACCCCGGTCTCGCGAGCCAGGACGCACCCCGCCTCCAGGTCGGGGCGGGCCGCACGTGCTGCGGTCAAGGAAAGACTCCCGTCATGACGGCAATGTACGTCGCACCGCCGAGCGTCGCACCGGGTTATCCGCCGGGCTGGCTCCCGGGCTTCTCCAGCGGGTCGCTCGCCTCGGCGGATCGTTCCACGTCCGCGGCGGGCGGCTCCTTCATCTCCGTGGCGTTCTCGAGCGAGGCGCGCCAGGGCAGGACGTTCTCCAGCTTGAGCCGCTTGATCCGTTCGAGGCGGGCCGACGTGAGCGCCTTCTGCGGCCAGATCTGGTCGAACGCCGCGTTCAGCGCTGCCCCGATGAGCACAGCCATGGAGAGCAGGTAGAGCCACAGCAGCACCGCGATGGGCGCTGCGAGAGGGCCGTAGATCGACGTCGATCCCTGCGCTGTCGCGACCAGCACCAGCCGCAGAAGCGCCGAGCCGAACACCCAGCAGAACATGGTGAACACGGCGCCGGGCAGGTTGTACCGCCAGGCCGTCCGGACCGGAACGGACACGTGGTAGAGCGTGGCGAGGAAGCAGACGCCCAGCAGCAGGACGATCGGCCAGTAGAGGCTGTGCAGCGCCGAGAGCCGGTCGGGCAACCACTTCGCGACCAGTGTGGGGCCGGCGACGACGAGCGGGATCGTGACGACGCCGGTGATCATGCCGAGCACGTAGAGCAGGAAGGACAGCGCCCGGGTGCGCACGATCCCGCGCTGGCCGCCGAGGCCGTACATGATCGTGATGGTGTCGACCATGACGTTCAACGCCCTGGACCCCGACCAGAGCGCCAGGATGAACCCGATCGAGACGACGTCGTAACGACCACCTCCGTCGAGGACCTCGTTGAGGGTCGGCTTGATGATGCTGTCTACGGTCTGTGGTGTCAGCGCCTGGCCGGCGAGGGACAGGACGGTCTCGCGCACCTCGTTGATCTGGCTGTCGCTGAACTGGGCGAAGATGTAGCCGATCGAGCCCGCGAGCGCGAAGATCAGCGGCGGCAGCGAAAGCACCGCGAAGAAGGCGGCCTCCGCCGCCAGGCCGGTCACCCGGTTGCGCATGCAGGTGCCGACCGTCGAGACGATCAGCCGCCACACTGCGCTGCGGACAGTCACCCAGGAAAGGGTGCGCGCACCCGAGCGCGCACTGCTTCCGGCTGCCATGGCAACTACGGTAAGGCCATGACCACGCCGAACCCCGGCGACAACCGGTTGGCCCGCAACCAGGCTCCCCCGCTCACCGGGCACAACGTCGTCACTTCCGACTCCGCACTCGTCGAGGCAGTCACACGACACGCGTCCTCCGAAGTCGTCGCAGGCCTGATTTCCCTCGGCTTCGAGGCGGGTTCGGCCGAGGCGCGCGAGCACGGCATGCTCGCCAACGAGTTCCATCCCGAGCTGGTCCCGTTCGACCGTTACGGCAACCGGATCGACGAGATCCGCTTCCACCCCTCGTGGCACTGGCTGCTCGAGCGAGGTGTCGGGCACGGACTCCAGGCCGCACCCTGGGAGTCCGACCACCCCCACGCCCACCTACGACGGGCGGCCGGCTTCTTCGCGTGGTCGCAGACCGAGCCCGGTCACGGTTGCCCGATCTCCATGACGTACGCCGCGATTCCGGCTCTGCGGGTCGACGATGCGATCGCCAAGGAATGGACCCCCAAGCTCGCTGCGCCTGCCTACGACTTCGGACTGCGTCCGATCTCCGAGAAGAGGGGTGCGCTGGCCGGGATGGGGATGACCGAGAAGCAGGGTGGGTCCGACGTACGCGCGAACGAGACGCAAGCCTCGCCGACGTCCGTGGACGGGGAGTACACGCTTGAAGGCCACAAGTGGTTCACCTCGGCTCCGATGAACGACGTGTTCCTGGTGCTGGCCCAGGCGCCTGGTGGCCTGACCTGCTTCCTGGTCCCGCGGGTTCTGCCCTCCGGTGAGCGCAACCGGCTCGACGTCGTACGGCTCAAGGACAAGCTGGGCAACCGGTCGAACGCCTCCTCGGAGCTGGAGTTCCACGGCACCTGGGCGCAGCGGCTCGGGGACGAGGGCCGGGGCGTGCGCACCATCATCGAGATGGTCGCGGCGACCCGGCTGGACTGCGTGCTGGGCTCTGCCTCGCTGATGCGGCATGCACTGGCGGAGGCGTCCTGGCACGTGGCACACCGCTCCGCCTTCGGAGGGCTGCTCGTCGACAAGCCGCTGATGCAGAACGTGATCGCCGACCTGGCCGTGGAGTCCGAGGCGGCGACGACTCTGGCCATGCGTCTCGCCTCCGCAGTCGACAACCGGACCGACGCGCACGAGGCGGCGTTGCGGCGCATCGCCCTGCCCCTGGCGAAGTTCTGGGTGTGCAAGCGCACGCCGATGATGGTCGCGGAGGCCCTCGAGTGCCTGGGCGGCAACGGCTACGTCGAGGAGTCCGGGATGCCGATGCTCTTCCGAGAGTCGCCGCTCAACTCGATCTGGGAGGGCTCGGGCAACGTCAACGCGCTCGACGTGCTGCGCGCGCTGCGTCGCGAGCCCGAGGTGCTGGAGGCCTGGATCACCGAGGTCGGGCTCGCGCAGGGTGAGGACCCACGGCTGGACCGTGCCATCGAGGGTGTGCTCACGCTGCTCTCGGACTCGACGACTCTCGAGGTCTCGGCACGCCGCCTCGCCGGCCAGATGGCCGCCTGTCTGCAGGGCTCGCTGCTTCTGCGGTTCGCTCCCCCGGCGATCGCCGACGCGTTCTGCGCGACGCGCGTGGGCGGCGACTACAACGGGACGCTCGGGACGTTGCCGATCGGGACCGAGCTGAGGTCGATCGTCGAACGGACGACGCTGGTCCTCGGGTGAGGGGAAACTGCCTCACCCGAGCGCGGCGGAAACGACCTCCCTGGCCTCGGCCTGGACCTCGGCGAGGTGGCCGGGGCCTTTGAAGGACTCGGCGTAGATCTTGTAGACGTCCTCGGTGCCTGACGGGCGGGCGGCGAACCAGGCGGACTCCGTGGTCACCTTGAGGCCGCCGATCCTGGCGCCGTTGCCGGGGGCCTCGGTCAGCTTGTCGATGATCTTCTCGCCGGCGAGCTCGGTGGCACTTACGTCCTCGGGCGAGAGGGCCGCGAGCTTGGCCTTCTGCGCCCGGTCGGCGGGGGCGTCGATGCGGGCGTACGCCGGTTCGCCGTGCTGTGCGACCAGGTCGGCGTAGTGTTCGCTCGGTGTGCGACCGCTCGTGGCCAGGATCTCCGAGGCGAGCAGCGCCAGGATGAGCCCGTCCTTGTCGGTGGTCCACGTGCTGCCATCACGTCGCAGGAACGAAGCGCCGGCGGACTCCTCACCGCCGAAGCCGAAGGACCCGTCGATCAGACCGGGCACGAACCACTTGAAACCCACGGGCACCTCGACCATCGGCTTGCCGAGCGACGCGGCGACCCGGTCGATCATCGAGGATGAAACCAGCGTCTTGCCGATGCGGGCGGCCTCCGGCCAGTCCTGGCGCGCACCCCCGAAGAGGTAGCCGATCGCGACCGCCAGGAAGTGGTTCGGGTTCATCAGCCCGGCGTCCGGTGTGACGATGCCGTGCCGGTCCGCGTCGGCGTCGTTGCCGGTCGCGATGTCGTACTCGTCCTTGCGTTTGATCAGTGATGCCATCGCCGAGGGCGACGAGCAGTCCATCCGGATCTTCTCGTCCCAGTCGAGGGTCATGAAGCGCCACGTCGCGTCGACGAGCGGGTTCACGACGGTCAGGTCGAGCCGGTGCCTGTCGGCGATCTCACCCCAGTAGGCGACACTGGCGCCGCCCAGCGGGTCGGCACCGATGCGCACGCCGGCTTCGCGGATGCGATCGACGTCGAGCACGTTAGGCAGGTCGTCGACGTAGTTCCCCATGAAGTCGTACGCCGAGACGGAGGCTCGTGCCCTCGTGAACGGCACCCGCTTCACGGCCGCGAGCCCACCGAGGATCAGCTCGTTGGCGCGCGCGGCGATGACACTCGTCGCGTCGGTGTCGGCCGGTCCACCGTGCGGTGGGTTGTACTTGAACCCGCCGTCGCTCGGCGGATTGTGCGACGGCGTGACCACGATGCCGTCGGCGAGCCCGCTCTTCTTGCCCAGGTTCGCGCGCAGGATCGCGTGCGAGACGCCAGGGGTGGGCGTGTAGCCGTCCCGGTCGTCCACCAGCACGTTCACGGCGTTGGCGACGAGCACCTCCAACGCTGTCGCCCACGCCGGCTCGGAGAGCCCATGGGTGTCGCGCCCGACGAACAGCGGCCCGTCGTACCCCTGCTCTCGGCGGTAGTCGCAGATCGCCTGCGTGGTGGCCAGGATGTGCGTCTCGTTGAACGACGTCTTGAGACTCGACCCCCGGTGGCCGCTGGTGCCGAACGCGACCTGCTGGTCGAGGTTCTCGGGATCGGGGACGCCCGTGTAGTAGGCGGTGACGAGATGGGCGACGTCGACGAGGTCGCTCGGCTGGGCCGGTGTCCCGGCGCGGGAGTCACTCACGACGTCCTCAGGCCTTGGTCGTCTTCGGCGGCACGACCTGGCCCTTGGCGAGCACCGTCAGTCCCTCGTCCACCACGAAGCCGCGAGCGAGATCGTCCTCCTCGGAGACGCCGATCTCCGCACCCGGCGGAATGGTCACGTTCTTGTCGATGATCGCGTTGCGCACGATCGCACCTGCGCCCACCCGCACGCCCGGCAGCAGCACGGAGTCGGAGACCTCCGCCCCGCTGTCGATGTAACAGGCCGGCGACAGCACCGACTTGCTGACCGAGCCCCCGGTGACGACCACTCCGGGCGACAGGATCGAGTTGTGCGCCTTGATCGAGGCCCCGTCATGCCCCTCGACCAGCTTGGCCGGCGGGTGCGGCCCATAGCTGGTGTAGATCGGCCACTGGGCGTTGTAGAGGTTGAACACCGGCAACGGCGCCACGAGGTCCATGTGGGCC
>JBDSXU010000105.1:0-2301 GCA_039926005.1 Marmoricola sp. | reverse complement strand
TCGGTGCATCGCGGTGACGATGTCCTCGGCGAGCCGACCACGTCCGAGCAGGGTCCAGGCGTGGGCACCCGCCGGCGCCTCGCCACCTGTCCGCAGCACGATCATGGGGTCGCCGTGCAGGACCACCTCGTGCGGCAGCTCCGGCACCTCCCCGACGACGCCGATGTGGCAGACCACCGGCGGGATCACCGGCATGGTCCGGTCGACGAGGCGTGCCAGGGCGGGCAGCCGCCGCGGGTCGACGGCACAGACGACGTGGTCGGCGGCGATCACGCCCTGCTCGGTGCGGACTCCGACGACCCCGCCTCCGGAGAGCTCGAGGTCGAGCGCCCGCGTGGAGAGCAGAACCGTGACCCCGCGGGTGGCGAGTCGTGCGGTCAGCGCATCGGCCAGCGACCCCATCCCGCCGGGGATCGTCCAGGCGCCGAAGTTCTGCTCGACGTAGGTCCACATCCCCATCCACGCCGGCACGTTGCGCAGGTCGTGGCCCTCCAGGGTCATCGGGTAGCCCGCCACCTGACGCAGCCGCTCGTCCTTGAACGCCCTCTGGGTCAGCTTGTTCAGGGTCATCCGCGTCGAGAGCAGCGCCTTGGTCTGCTTGCTCGCGTGCTCGGCGGAGAAGGGTCGTTCCAGCCAGTCTCGGCGCAGCGCCTCCCAGTCGTCGGCGAACGAGTCGACGTAGGCCGCCCACTGGGCGCCGAGCCCTGCCCCGAGGTCACGGTCGACCGCCTCGATCTGGGCGGCACGACTACCGCCGGGCAGGTCGAGGCAGGTGTCGTCGTCGAAGACGTGCCGAGCCGCCGGCTCGACCGGCACCAGCTCGATCTCCTTCTCCAGCGCACGACCGGACTTGCGGAACAGGTCTCGCAGCACCGCCGGCAGCAGCGTGTGGGTCGGCCCCATGTCCCAGCGGAAGCCGTCCTGCTCGACGTAGCCGATCGCGCCACCGAGCCGGGATCCGGCTTCGATCAGGGTCACCTCGTGGCCGTCCTTGGCCAGGCGCGCAGCGCTCGCGAGCCCGCCGTACCCCCCACCGATCACCACGACGCGTGCCATGGCGGTCACCCTACGGTCAGGGAAAGCGCGATCCACGGGTGGTGACCGACGCGGCGATCAGCGCGCGATGGCCACCGCAATCGGGTGCTCGAGGCTCCCACCACCATCGCGAGTCGGCAGAGCCTCGACGGCAGGGGGACCACCGGGACTGCGTGCGAAGTCCAGCGCGCAAAGTGCGGACAGTCACATTCCGGATTCGGCCGGCTCGGTTTCGGGTGGTGTGAGCGGCATCGTCGACCAGGCTGCGGAAAGGTCGGCGAGGGTCAGGCTGCGGGTCTGTCCGGGCCCCAGGTCGGCGAGGTGCAGGGCTTGCCAGAATTCGCTGTGTTCCTCGCAGGGCAGGACAGCGGCGATGCATCCGTGCACCGGCGCGCGGCGATGTTGCGCCGTGACCTGGAGGTCAGGCCTCGATGGCGCTTCGCTGGTCCGCGTTGCCGGTGATCTGGATCTTGCGGGGCTTTGCCTTCTCGGCCACCGGAACGATCAGACGCAGTACGCCGCCCTCGTAGGCGGCCTCGATACGGTCCAGGTCGAGATTGTCGCCCAGGACGAGCTGGCGGCTGAACCGCCCACGCGGGCGCTCTGAGGCGAGCATCTCCCAGTCGCCGTTGCGCGAGACGCGCTCAGCACTGACCGTGAGAACGTTGCGTTCCACGTCGAGGTCGACACTTTCCTGGCTGACGCCCGGGAGGTCGAACTCGATCACGAAACGGTCGCCCTCACGCCAGGCATCCATCGGCATCACCACTGGACGGTTGGTCGTGCCCAGCAGCTGTTGGGTCAGACGGTCGAAGTCGCGGAACGGGTCGGTGGTGCGCAGCAACATGATTCCTCCTGATCCGGCTCGGGTCCTGGGCGTCCTCACCCAGGACCTGTAATGTTGGATACAGGTTTTATATAGCGCAAGTTCTAGGACGGCGCAACCCCGTGGAGCAGGTATTCGTGACGAACCTCCTCACCGATGGGCTCAACCTCGCTGGGCGGCGCACCCGCCGATCTTCCAGCATCCCGGCCTCCTCGAGACCGTCCATCCAGCCGTGGAGCCGATCCTGTGGCGAACTACCCCAAACGGGGCCTCTTTACTGGCTATGCAGTCAGCTGGGTCAATACATGGCGTATCGGCGTACCGTGAAGGGGCGGCATCAGTTGCTCGGCCACACCGATCTCGACGTGAGACCACCTTGGCCATGAGTGCGTTCCCGTGATCGTGAGGAAGGGTCGCCATGGCATCACAACCAGCGGGGG
>JBDSXU010000104.1:0-5148 GCA_039926005.1 Marmoricola sp. | reverse complement strand
ACGCCGAGATCGTGGACGAGCCCGACACCACGGAGGGTGAGAACGGGGAGTCCAAGTGACTTCTCCCGACGATCGGACTCCCGACGAGGGACCCGAGCCGGGTGGGGAGCCGCAGGAGACTGCGGCTCCCCAGCCGGGGAGCCAGCCGGGGAGCCAGTCGGGGAGCCAGCCGGACGCCGGCACGCACCTCCGACCCGGCGGTGACCCCGAGATCCACCCCGACGAGTCGGGCAGCTTCGGGGACGACGCGGACCAGGCCCCGCTCGAGGGGCACGACCTGTCGGCCAGCGACGAGCTGATCCTCGCGCAGACCGCGCTGGCCGAGCGCACGCTCGACCTCCAGCGGCTGCAGGCGGAGTTCCTGAACTACAAGCGGCGCGTGGAGCGTGACCGTGAGCTGGTGCAGCAGAATGCGGTCTACTCGGTGCTCAGCGGCATGCTCCCGGTGCTCGACGACATCGACCGGGCCCGTGAGCACGGTGAGCTCGAGGGCGGCTTCAAGGCCGTCGCGGACTCGCTGGAGCGCACCGTGACGACGCTCGGGCTGACCAAGTTCGGTGCCAAGGGCGATGAGTTCGACCCCAGGGTCCACGAGGCCCTGATGCACGGTCTCTCGCCCGACGTCACGACCACCACTGTCGACGTGGTGGCCCATGCGGGATATCGCATCGGTGACCGCGTCCTGCGGGCAGCGAAGGTCACCGTGCTGGATCCTGAGAGCTGATCCGAAGCAGCCACGACACCCGGGAGGAGGGGTGCACCGATGAACAACGCCGATTGGGCCAACAAGGACTTCTACCACGTCCTGGGCGTGGGCAAGGACGCTGACCAGGCGGCCATCAAGAAGGCCTACCGCAAGCTGGCGCGCGAGAACCACCCCGACGGACACCCGGACGACAAGGCGGCCGAGGACCGGTTCAAGCAGGTCGCCGAGGCCTACGACGTCGTGGGTGACACTGAGCGGCGCAAGAAGTACGACGAGATGCGCTCCATGTTCGCCAGCGCGGGCGCCGGCGGTTTCGGGGGTGGTTTCGGCGGTGGGCAGCCAGCGGGTGGGGCCGGGGGATTCGACATCTCCGACCTCTTCGGTGACCTGTTCAACCGTGGTGGTGGTGGCGGCTTCGGCGGCGGACGCACCCAGGCACCGCGGCCGGCTCGCGGCGCGGACCTGGAGACCGAGACCACGTTGAGCTTCGCCGACGCCATGGACGGCTCCACGATCAGCCTGCGACTCAGCTCCGACGCGCCGTGCCCGACCTGCTCGGGCACCGGTGGCAAGCCCGGAACTCGGCCACACGTCTGCGGCACCTGTGACGGAGCGGGCAGCGTCATCAGCTCGGTCGGTGGCGGGTTCTCCATGAACGAGACCTGCCCGGAGTGCCACGGCCGCCAGCTTGTCTACGACGAGGCCTGCCCGACCTGTCACGGGTCGGGTCGGGGACTCTCCAGCCGCACCATCTCCGCGCGCATCCCGGCCGGAGTCAAGGACGGGCAGCGCATCCGGCTCAAGGGCAAGGGCGCGAGCGGCGAGAACCGCGGTCCGTCCGGTGATCTCCTCGTCATGGTCCACGTCCGCAGCCACGACCTCTTCGGCCGCAAGGGCGACAACCTGACCCTCGAGGTACCCGTGAGCTTCGACGAGGCCACCCTCGGCGCCGAGATCAAGGTGCCCACCCTGGGTGGTGCCCCGGTCACCCTGCGGGTGCCGCCGGGCACGCCCAGCGGGCGGGTCATGCGGGTCCGCGGCCGTGGTGCTCCACGCAAGGACGGCTCGAAGGGTGACCTGCTGGTCACCGTCGAGGTTCAGGTCCCGACGACGCCCGACGAGGCCACCCGAGTGGCTGTCGCGGCCTACCGCGAGGCGCGCAAGGGCGAGGACCCGCGGGCCCGCCTGTTCGCGCGGGGGGCGTGATGCCGACGCGTGGAAGCAGCGGGGGTGGAGGCCACGGTTCCCGGAGCCCGGGGCCCACGGTTCCCGTCTACGTCATCAGTGTGGCCGCCGAGCTGACCGGCCTGCACCCGCAGACCCTGCGCCAGTACGACCGGGTCGGCCTGGTCTCACCGGGCCGGACGGGCGGTGGCGGTCGCCGATACTCCCTGCGTGACATCGAGCTGCTCCGTGAGGTCGCCGAGCTGACCGCCTCGGGGATCGGTCTCGAAGGCGTACGACGCATTCTCGAGCTCGAGCACCAGGTGGCCGCCCTGCGTGGACGCAACAGTGAGCTGCGCAGCCAGGTGGCCGAGCTCCGGGCGGCCCTCGAGGCGACGATGAACGCGCTTCGCGAGCGGCGGCCCAACCTGCCCGCTGTCCGCCCCTCCGGCGTGATCTCCCCCTTCCGGGACCTGCGCTGAGCCCTCCAGAACGGCGCCTCCGGGCAGTCGGCCCAACTCGGTGACCTCAGGCGATCCGGCCGTCAGCGTCAGCGACGGCCGGGTGGCGTGTGCTGCCGCGCAAGCTCCAGGAGGTCCCAGGCATCGCCCAGGGCGGCATCGGCTGGCAGGTGATCGTTCCCGCGCGGGCCGCGAAGATGGGCAGCATCGCTGTGGACAAGGCGATCGCGAAGCTCGGTACGCCGAAGGAGTTCTACCAGCAGCTCGAGCCGGACCAGATTGCCGAGCACATCGATCAGCTGCTCGACCCCAAGATCATGGTGATCAACCACTTCCAGAAGAACCCGCCGTTGGTTGTGAGGATCTTCCGTGACTTCGGCCAGCGTGAGCTCAACCTCCTCCGTGGTCCCTCAACAGCTGCGGGCGCCCGTCACTGGGCCCGAGACCTCCACGCAGGGCCAGCAGCCGATGGGCTGGTAGCCCGAGCATCTACGACTCCCTCCTACCGAACGCGCCGAACGCGCCGGTCGCAATCGGAGGAAGACTCGAGGCAGGATCCCGACCGCTCGTTGGCCAAACGCGCGGTGGTCTATTTCTGGGCCAGTCGATAAATTGGACGGAAAAGTGGCCAAAGTTGAGGGGAATGGACTCAACTTTGTGGGCGTTGCCAGAGACACCAGCCAACCGTCAGGAGACACGCCGTGGACGCATCCAAGCTCACCTCGCGCAGCGTCGAGGTGATCAACGCCGCCAGCACCCTCGCCGTCAACCAGGGCAACCCGCAGGTCGATCCCGTGCACCTCGCCGTGGCGCTGCTGCGCCAGGAGAAGGGGATCACTCCGGCCCTCCTCGCCAAGACCGGAGCCGACGTCGCCGGGATCAGCCGGGTGCTCGAGCAGGCCCTTCGGAACCTGCCGAAGGCCTCGGGATCGACCGTGCAGACACCTGCTGCTTCGGCCGCGGTGACGCGGGTGCTCGCGAAGTCGCTGGACCTGATCGCAGAGATGCAGGACGACTACGTGGCGACCGAGCACCTGCTGCTCGCGCTCACGCTGGTCGAGAGCCCGGTCAGGACCTTGCTGGCCGAGGCCGGGGTCAAGGAGACACCGCTGCGCGAGGCGATCACGGCCGTGCGGGGAAACCGGCGAGTGACCAGCCCGGAGGCCGAGGCGACCTACGAGGCTCTCGAGAAGTACGCCGTCGACCTGACCGCTCGCGCCGAGGAGGGCACGCTCGACCCGGTCATCGGCCGTGACTCCGAGATCCGCCGGGTCATCCAGGTGTTGTCGCGGCGTACCAAGAACAACCCGGTGCTCATCGGTGAGCCGGGCGTCGGGAAGACGGCCGTGGTCGAAGGACTGGCCCAGCGCGTGGTCGCGGGCGACGTGCCCGACTCGCTCAAGGGCCGCCGGGTGCTGAGCCTGGACCTGGCCGCAATGGTGGCAGGCGCGAAGTACCGCGGCGAGTTCGAGGAGCGCCTCAAGGCGGTCCTCGAGGAGATCAAGAGCGCCGCGGGCCAGATCATCACGTTCATCGACGAACTGCACACGGTCGTCGGCGCGGGTGCGGGCGGCGACTCGGCGATGGATGCCGGCAACATGCTCAAGCCCATGCTGGCTCGTGGCGAGCTGCACCTCATCGGTGCGACGACACTCGACGAGTACCGCGAGCGGATCGAGAAGGATCCCGCCCTCGAGCGTCGCTTCCAGCAGGTCTTCGTCGGTGAGCCGAGCGTCGAGGACACGATCGCGATCCTGCGCGGGCTGCAGGAGAAGTACGAGGCGCACCACGGTGTGAAGATCACCGACGCCGCACTCGTGGCGGCGGCGATGCTGTCCGACCGTTACATCAGCGGCCGCCAGCTGCCCGACAAGGCCATCGACCTGGTCGACGAGTCGGCCTCTCGCCTGCGCATGGAGATCGAGAGCTCGCCCGTCGAGGTCGACCAGCTCCGGCGCGCCGTGGACCGGATGAAGATGGAGGAGCTCGCGCTGGAGCGCGAGACCGACGCCTCCTCCCGCGACCGACTGGAGCGATTGCGTGCCGACCTCGCCGACAACGAGGAGGAGTTGCGCGGCCTGGAGGCCCGCTGGGCACGCGAGAAGGCTGCGCTCGAGGGCTCCGGTGAGCTGCGCAAGCAGATCGACGGCCTTCGGATCGAGGTTGCCAGGCTCGAGCGGGACAGCCTCAACCTCCCTGAGGGCGAGGCGAAGTACGCCCTCCTGAAGGAGCGTTACGACAAGGAACGCGAGATCCGGGCGCTGGAGGCCCGCATCGAGGCGGTCGACGCCGCCGCGACGATCGAGGACCCGATGGTCCGCGAGGAGGTCGGACCCGAGGAGATCGCCGAAGTCGTGGAGGCCTGGACCGGCATCCCGACCGGCCGACTGCTCGAGGGTGAGACCGCCAAGCTGCTGCGGATGGAGGACCTCATCTCCCGAAGGCTCGTGGGCCAGGCGACCGCGGTGGCTGCCGTGTCCGATGCCGTACGACGCTCGCGGGCCGGCATCTCCGACCCCAACCGTCCCACCGGCTCGTTCCTGTTCCTGGGTCCGACCGGTGTCGGCAAGACCGAACTCGCCAAGTCGCTGGCCGACTTCCTCTTCGACGACGAGCGGGCGATCGTGCGGGTCGACATGAGCGAGTACTCCGAGAAGCACTCGGTCTCCCGGCTGGTCGGTGCCCCTCCCGGCTACGTCGGGCACGAGGAGGGCGGCCAGCTCACCGAAGCCGTCCGCCGGCGCCCGTACTCGGTCGTGCTCCTCGACGAGGTGGAGAAGGCGCACCCCGAGACCTTTGACATCCTCCTGCAGGTGC
>JBDSXU010000103.1:0-5095 GCA_039926005.1 Marmoricola sp. | reverse complement strand
CGCCGGCACACCCCACAGTCGCGTCCGGGCCCGCCGCCTCGCCCGACGTTTGTAGGGTGGCGGCGTGCACAACATCCCCGAGGCACCGTCGATCCAGGGCGCGACCCACCTCCACTCCGGCAAGGTCCGCGATCTGTACCGGCTCGAGGACGGCAGCCTGCTGATGGTCGCAAGCGACCGGATCTCGGCGTACGACTTCGTGCTGGACAGCACCATCCCCGACAAGGGCGAGATCCTCACCCGGATGTCCCTGTGGTGGTTCGCCCAACTCACCGACCTCGTGCCCAACCACATCAGGTCGACCGACGTTCCTGAGTCCGTCAAGGGCAGGGCGATCGTGTGCGAGGAGCTCGCGATGTATCCCGTGGAGTGCGTCGCACGCGGATACCTGACCGGCTCCGGCCTCCTTGACTACCAGTCCACCGGCGAGGTGTGCGGGATCGCGCTGCCCAAGGGGCTCACGGAGAGCAGTCGCCTGCCCGCGCCGATCTTCACCCCGGCCTCGAAGGCGGCGCTGGGCGACCACGACGAGAACGTCTCTTACGACACTGTCGTCGGCGACATCGGTGCCACCGCCGCAGCGGAGCTGCGCGAGCGGACCCTCGCGGTCTACTCCCGCGCCGAGGGCCTGGCCAGGGAGCGCGGGATCATCCTGGCCGATACGAAGCTCGAGTTCGGCTCGAGGGTGGCGGCCGCGGCCGGTGACAGTGGCGGGATCGGCACCACCGTGCTCGCCGACGAGGTGCTCACTCCCGACTCGAGCAGGTACTGGCCCGCCGCGGACTGGGAGCCCGGCCGCGTCCAGGTCTCCTACGACAAGCAGATCGTGCGCAACTGGCTGCTGTCCGGGGCCAGCGGCTGGGACCGGTCCTCGGGGTCCCCGCCGCCGCCGCTGCCGGCCGAGGTCGTCGAGCGCACCCGCGCCCGCTACGTCGAGGCTTTCGAGATGCTCACCGGCGAGAGGTTCTGATGATGCGTGGCACGCAGGCGGGCACCAGGCCGGGCATGCTCAACACCACCGTGGAGTACGACGTGCCCGTGCGCGTGGCCTTCACCTACCTAGCCGATCCCCGCAACCGGCCCGAGTGGCAGCCCTCGCTCCGGTCGGTGGACCTCCTCGACGAGGGCGAGCCTCGTGTGGGCATGCGCTGGCGCGACCTCACCTCAGCGTGGATCGCGCCTGAGATGACGATCACCGGGATGGAGAAGAACGTGCTGTGGGCCGAGAGCGGCCGTTGGCGGGCCATCGAGGCCGACCTCACCCTGGGGTTCGCTCCTAGAGAGGGTGGGTGCACCGTGGACGTGGCCTTCGGCGTGCGCGGGCGTGGGGTCCTACGGCCGGTCGGCTGGGTCGCGACGGGCGTGGGACTCTTCGCGGTGCGGAGCGACCTGCGCAAGGCCGGCCGCATCCTGGCTGCTCGGGGAGTGCACTGATGGGACGAATCCTCGGCCTGGTGATGAGCGCGTTGATGATCATCGTGGGTGTGGTCTGGACCCTCCAGGGGCTGGACGTCCTCGAGGGCAGCTCGATGAGCGGCCAGGCGTACTGGGCCGTCGTCGGTCCGGCCCTCGCGGGCTTCGGCATCGCACTGGGCATCGTCGCCCTGCGCGGCAACCGCTGAGCAACTCACAGCCACTCCCAGCCTCCGGACAGGTTCCGCACACCTCGGCCCCAGCGCCGCTGCGGACCTTGGAGGGACGCCCGGGCAGCCTCCCGGGTGCCCCGAGTATTGGAGGTTGCAGATGAACGACGACAACACGAGTAGTGCCCCCGGCACTGGAGACCCGGCTGCGGGAACCCCGCGCAGGCGCACCGCGGCAGTGGCTGCTGCAGTGGGGGTCGCCGGACTGGTGGCCGGTGGCCTCGCCGCGGGAGCGATCTCGGCGGCGTCGGCCGACAGCAACGGTGCCGGAGGGCAGCAGGGCTACGGCGCCGCGCGCGGGTACGACGGGCCCGGGGGATCAGGTGGTGACCCGTCCAGGCCGATGCGCAGCGACGAGAAGCTGCTGACCGGGACGACGAAGGCCAAGGTGCTCGCGGCCGTGAAGGCGACGTACCCGGATGCCACGGTGCAACGCGTGGAGACCGACTCCGACGGAGTCTACGAAGCCCATGTCCTCAATGACGGCAAGCCGTTGATCGTGCAGGTCGGCAAGGACTTCAAGATCACGGGCACCCAGTCGGGGCCGGCCGGCCATGGCGGCGGTCCCGGTGGCGAGCGGGGCGGCGTACGCCCTGCCCCGCCGACCGGCGCCGAGAATCCGGGCTACCCCCCGGCCTGAGGCCCGGCCAGGCCACGGAAACCCCGATCCGTGGCCGGGCCGTGGGTCGCTGGACGGCGTGCCTCGTTAGACTGATGCTCCCGTCCACCCCGAGCGAAAGGGGCCTCCCGTGGCCCGTGTGGTCGTTGACGTGATGCCCAAGCCCGAGATCCTCGACCCGCAGGGCAAGGCGGTCCAGGGGGCGTTGCCGCGGCTCGGTTTCGAAGGGGTCAGCGAGGTGCGCCAGGGCAAGCGCTTCGAGCTCGAGCTCGAGGGCGAAGCAACCGAGGAGCGGATGGCGCAGGTGCACGAGATGGCCTCGACGCTCCTCTCCAACCCGGTCATCGAGGACTACGCGGTGCGGGTTCTCTCGTGAGGATCGGGGTCGTCACCTTCCCCGGTTCCCTCGATGACGTCGACGCGCGGCGCGCTGTCAGCATCGCCGGTGCACAGGCCGTTCCTCTGTGGCATGGCGACCACGACCTCAAGGGCGTCGACGCGGTCGTGCTCCCGGGCGGCTTCTCCTACGGCGACTACCTGCGCTGCGGTGCCATCGCAAGGTTCGCTCCGGTGATGACCGAGATCGTCACCGCCGCCCGCGATGGTCTTCCCGTCCTCGGCATCTGCAACGGCTTCCAGATCCTGTGTGAGTCCCACCTGCTGCCAGGGGCGCTGATCCGCAACGACCACCGCAAGTTCGGCTGCCTCGACCAGGTCGTGCGCATCGAGAACGACAGCACGGCCTGGACCAACTCCTACACCGCTGGCCAGGAGATCACCATCGTGCTGAAGAACGGCGAGGGCTCCTACGTCGCCGACCAGCACACGCTGGACCTGCTCGAGGCAGAGGGCCGGGTGGTCGCTCGCTACGTGGGCAACCCCAACGGATCACAGCGCGCGATCGCCGGCGTCACCAACGAGGCCGGCAACGTCGTCGGGCTGATGCCGCACCCCGAGCACGCGGTCGAGGACCTCACCGGTCCGGGGACCGAAGGACTCGGCTTCTTCGCCAGCGTGATCGGCGCCCTGCAGCGCGCCTGATCCTGCGGCCGGGTCAGAAACGTCCGGCCTTCAAGGCGCCCCAGGTCAGTGATGCCACGTTGCCCGTGGCCCTGATCCCCACCTTGCGCTGGTAGGCGACCACGGCGTTCCTCGTCGCGGTGTCGTAGGCCCCGCTGACCGTGAGCGCGGAGGAACCAGCGGCGTTCATCGCCCGCTGGACCCGCAGGACGTCGGTGGAGCGGGAACCAGGACTGAGCACGGTGCCGTGGTTGCCTGCCGTGATCAGGGTGATCCAGTCACGCCGGGTGAAGCCGTGGCGCAGAGAGTGGCCCACGTTCCTCTGGAAGGTGCGCAGCCCGGACACGGTGTACTTGTTCCAGTTGCCGGTGACCCGGTGCGGGTAGAGGCCCTGCTGCTTGAGCAGGCACTGCAGCGGCACGTAGAGCTGCGAGCGGGTCGTGGAGTTGGTGAACCGGTAGGCGGACTGGCTGATCGAGGCAGTGGTGCACTGGGGGTCGCTTGTCGAGGGTGCCGGTGTGGGCATGGGGGTCGGTCGCGGTGAAGCGGAGCGGGGGAGCTTCGGCGTACGCAGGGCGACGTAGTTGCGGTCGATGTTGATCGTGACGCCGCCGTGGGTCTCCGGGTTGCCGCCGCGGTACTGGTGGGCCCGGCCGTAGGGCTGCCAACCGTCGCTGCGGATGTAGGAGGAATCCGTGTTCGCCTTGCCGTTCCAGTCGGCGATCCAGATCTGGTCGGGAAGCACGATGCTGTTGCCCGGCCGGACCCGCGCGTCGTCGAGCATCCGGATGCCGGAGGCCGCGCTGGAGTAGTACCCGGCGGCATACCCGGAGGCGTGCAGCTGCCTGGTCCAGCTGTTGACGAACCACAGCGCCGAGTTTGTGCACGACGTGGACCTGCGCGTGTCGAAGGCCTCGAGGTCGTAGAAGATCGTGCTGCCCGCGACGATGCCCAGACCCCGCGCGACGCCGACCGCCTTCTTGGCCTCGGCCTGTCCCTGCAGCCGGGCCCTGCGGTAGCCGCTGGTGGTGCTGGGGTTGATCCGCACCTGGTGGAGGTAGCGCTCCCGGGTGGTGCACCAGGCCTGGGGGCCCAGGGTGATCGGCATCAGGTGCCATCCGCCGGCGAGCTGGCGTGCCACCCAGGTCGGCCTCAGGTAGGTCTGTCGCTGGCACCCGCGGGAGTCGCCGGAGATGTAGATGCCGGCCGCGCGGTAGGGCGAGCTGCGCCGCCACGCACTCATCGCGCTCTGGCTCGGAGCCTCACACTGGTCGAAGCCGAGACCCCGGAAGTTGCCGGGCGTCACCGGGTTCGCGGCGTACGCCGGAGCGCTGAGCAGGCCTCCCGACAGGGGCAGCGCCAGCGCGACCGCCAGGGCAGCGACCAACTTGGAACGGGTCCGGGTGGCCGTGCCCCGGATCGGGTGAAGCAGACGCATCGTAATCTCCAGGAATGTCGGGAAACTGCGTCACCCTAACCCCATTCGTAACATCAGCAACACCGGAACGATTGAATTACAAATGTGTAATTCAATTCCGCGAGAATGAGATTGTCGGCGCGATGTGACGGCCGATTCCGGACCCCCTGAGGGTCCGGGCACTCCGCGTGAGTGGGTCCAAGTAGGTTTGACCCGTGCCCAGCGCCAGCGCCGACTCCAGCGTCGACACCCAGCCAGATCCCTCTCTCGATTCCGGTCTCGACACGGTCGCCGTCGCCGCCACCGACCCCGAGCGGGAACAACCCTGGGCCGCCCTGGGTCTGAAGGCCGACGAGTACACCCGGATCCGCGAGATCCTCGGCCGTCGCCCGACCA
>JBDSXU010000102.1:0-4019 GCA_039926005.1 Marmoricola sp. | reverse complement strand
ATCGGGTCCTGCCACAGCAGCGTCTCCTGGGGCACTTCCGGCCCGAGGTAGCGCGGGAGGGGACCCATGTCACGGTGCGTCAGCTTGAACCAGGCGCGGGCGAAGGCGTCCGCGAACTGCGCCGGGTCCTCGTGGAAGCGGCGCGAGATCGGCTCGTAGACCGGGTCGAACCGGAGCGAGAGGTCGGTCGTCAGCATCGTGGGGACGCGCCGGGCCGAGCCGGCGTCGGGACCCGGAACGGCGCCGGCCCCGGCACCGTCCTTCGGCTGCCACTGGTGGGCACCGGCGGGGCTCTTGCTGAGCTCCCACTCGTGGCCGAACAGGTGGTCGAAGAAGTCGTTGCTCCACTGCGTGGGCTTGGAGGTCCACGTCACCTCGAGACCGCTGGTGATCGCGTCCGCGCCCTTGCCGGACCGATAGGAGTTCTTCCAGCCCAGGCCCATCTCCTCCAGCGGAGCACCCTCGGGCTCGGCGCCGACGTACTCGTCGGGGTCCGCCGCACCGTGGGTCTTGCCGAAGGTGTGACCACCGGCGATCAGGGCGACCGTCTCCTCGTCGTTCATGGCCATCCGGCGGAACGTCTCGCGGATGTCCCTCGCCGCGGCGAGCGGGTCCGGGTTGCCGTTGGGGCCTTCGGGGTTGACGTAGATCAGGCCCATCTGGACCGCGGCGAGGGGGTTCTCGAGGTCGCGGTCGCCGGTGTAGCGCTCGTCGCCGAGCCACTCCGTCTCAGGGCCCCAGTAGACATCCTCGTCAGGCTCCCAGACGTCCTCACGACCGCCGGCGAAGCCGAAGGTCGCAAAGCCCATCGACTCGAGTGCGACGTTGCCGGTGAGGACGATCAGGTCGGCCCACGAGAGGTTCTGGCCGGACTTCTTCTTGACGGGCCACAGCAGGCGGCGGGCCTTGTCCAGGTTGCCGTTGTCGGGCCAGCTGTTGAGCGGCGCGAAGCGCTGCTGACCGGCCCCGGCACCACCGCGACCGTCGCTGATCCGGTAGGTGCCTGCGCTGTGCCACGCCATCCGGATCATGAACGGTCCGTAGTGGCCGAAGTCGGCGGGCCACCACTCCTGCGAGGTGGTCAGCACCTCCGAGATGTCCTGCTTCACGGCGGCGAGGTCGAGGGTGTCGAACGCCGCGGCGTAGTCGAACGCGTCGCCGAGGGGATTCGCCACGGCGGGGTTCTTGGCGAGGATCTTCAAGTTGAGCCGGTTGGGCCACCAGCCCCGGTTGCTCCCACCCTCGGTCGGGTGCGGCGCGCGCTCGTGGTCGACCGGGCACTGGCTCGCGCTGGGCTCGCCGGACTCCTCGTTCATCTCGCCGACGACTGCATCGTGGTGCTCAGGCATGACTTTCCCTTCCGGGGATGGTGGGTATCAGGAAACGTGGGTGGAACAGTCGGGGCACAGGCCCCAGTAGACGACCTCGGCCTCGTCGATCGTGAAGCCGTGGTCGTCGGAGGCCGTCAGGCAGGGCGTCAGGCCGACGGCGCACTGCACGTCGACGATGACACCGCAGGCGCGGCACACGAGGTGGTGGTGGTTGTCCGCGAGCTGCGACTCGTAGCGGGCCACAGATCCCGACGGTTGGATCCGGCGCACCAGCCCGGCGCCCGTCAGCACCCGCAGTACGTCGTAGACCGCCTGATGGGACACCTCGCCGAGATCCGCACGGACGATGCCGATGATCGAGTCCGTGTCGGCGTGCGGATGGTCGGCAACAGCGGTCAGCACCGCCAACCGAGGACGCGTCACACGGAGCCGCGCATCGCGCAGCTCGAGCACAAAATCCGAGGTCGCGGGCACGTCCCGAGTGTGGTCCAGAATCTGGAATGAGTCAAGAAACGGCCACTGTCGTGGCCCGAGTCAGCGTTTGACGAAGCCGCCCCGGGGAGTCCAGGTGGTGCCGCCGACACGCACCGTGTCGTCGTCGACCTGGGGCTCCCGACTCACGCCCGTGACGAAGGTGGACTCCCAATGGCGCAGGTCCGGGGTGACGGCCATGGCGTAGGCGTCCCCGCGGTAGGCATTTCGCACCTTGCCCGAGTGGCACGCCATCATCACGGCGAACCCTTCGTCGCCGACTTCATACCCCTCCACCCAGGTGCAGCGGTAGCCGGCTGGCGCACCCTCGAGGGTCACGGGCCGGCTCCAGGTCTCCTTGCCCAGCAGGTGGTTCTGCACCTGGATCCGGTGTGCGTCCGGGGAGCTGTACGCCACCTCGCCCCAGTGCACGAACCCGGCGATCGCGGTGTCGCAGCAGCCGCGGTCGACGTCGATGAGCTTCAGGCCACTCGGGTCGTCTAGCGTCGTGGTCCAGGTGTTGCCCTTCGCGACGAACCAGAAGTCATGTGCACGATGGTCGTCGGGATGCGTCCCGACCCAGTCGGCGCTGTCGGAGTCGAGGTAGGACCTGCAGTCGGACCTCGCCTTGCCGCGCAGCCGCTGGGTGCTGCGAGCGACCGGGACCAGGTCAGCAGTGCCGGGCGAGCTCGCGAGGAGCTCGAAGGTGCACTGTTCTCGTGAAGGTCGCGAGTTGACCACGCGCAGTGACCCGTCGGGCGCGAGGAGTGGCACGGACGGCGAGTTCACGCCGTACTCGAACCCCGGGTGTCCCGACCAGCGGGCGAGGTGGATGTCGTCGTCCTGCGTCCAGAGGTAGGCGCCCTTCTCACCATGGCCGAGGTAGACGGTGCGGCCGTCGGGGGTGACCTGGGCCTCACCGCCGGAGCCGGGGTGGTCGTACGCCGTGCAGGTGAGCTTGCGGCAGACGATCCCGATGGTGTGCGAGGAGGCGTCGCTGTCGTCGTGGACGTCCGTCGTGTACAGCTGCCGGATTGCCACCGTCCCGCCGCCGTAGCGCACCGTGTTCTCGATGGCGAGTTCCTTCTTCTCGGTCCACACCGTCTCGCGCTCGGTCCACCCGCGGCCGTCGGGGTCGCGCCACTGGACGACGATCCGGTGGCCGTCCGGCGACCCGATCGACAGCTGGGCCGAGCCCTGGTCGAGGCTGACGTAGCGGTTCGGCTCGCCGTGGTGGTCGTCGTACTTCACGAGCGCGTGGCTGTAGGTGGGGTCCTCGGCACGAACGGCCCAGACACCCCCCGCGGCAACAACCAGGGCACCGAGCGCCAGGGCTGTTGCGACCCACACCCTTGGTCGAGACATGGTGAGAGGCTACGTCAGTCGCAGCGGCTGCGGGCCACAGCTGCTCACGATGGAGCAGCCGACCGATCTCGTCGAGACCGTGCGACTGCACCCAGAGACAAAACGGGACGACATTCGCATAGCGAACGGACAAAATGCACCAATGCTGTGGATCGCGTCCCCGACGGTTTGTGCTCTTCTGAGGTCGGGTACGTCGCAGGGACCGCCAGCGCCATGGGCGGTCGAATCAGCGAGGAAATCCGCCCATGCGAACCATCCGAACCCGACAGTTGCTCGCAGTCCTCGCTGCGTTGTTCGCCGTCGTCCTGCTGGGCGCAGCGCCTGCGTCGGCTGGTGTCGACTGCGCGGACCTCAGGACCCAGCGCGCCGCCCAGTCCTACTTCGAGGGCCCGGCCGGTGCCTCGTCCGGGCTGGATGCCGACGGCGATGGCCAGGCGTGCGAGGGCAACACCCCCACCAGCGACGGGAAGTGGACGCTCCTCGGCCTCGGCGGCGTGATCGCAGCCGTGCTGTTGGGCAACTGGATGATGGCGAAGCGGCGGACGCAGCCCCGCCCGGCGGCAGGGCCCGACCCGGTCTGGGCGCCAGTGGGGGCGACCCGACGAGTGCTCGCCGCCGCGCCCGCGGGCTCACTCGCTGAGCTGGCCCGAGCGCTGCGACGGGTGCCCCACGGCGAACGGATGCCGCTGCTCGAGGAGCACGCTCGGTCACACGGTTCCTCTCCCCAGGACGTGTTGGACGCCCTCGTGGCACAGGTGACGGACCTTGCGCTCCAGCGTTGGGCCCTGGCCGGTTACGGCCCGCCATCACACGTACGCATGATGTTCTGCCCCTGTGCCGCGGCGCCGCGGA
>JBDSXU010000101.1:0-2285 GCA_039926005.1 Marmoricola sp. | reverse complement strand
GTTCGTGGAGGTGCAGGGCACCGCCGAGGGTGCGGCCTTCGACCGGGCCGAGCTCGACGCACTGCTCGCGCTGGCCGAGAAGGGCTGCGCCGAGCTGACCCGGCACCAGCACGGGGCGCTGGGTGGTTGAGGGGCTCAAGGTCTTCCTCGCCTCCCGCAATGCCGCGAAGATCGAGGAGATCCGCCGCATCCTGGACGCACACCTGCCGGGGATCGAGGTGCTCGGCCTCGACGACGTCGAGCCCTACGACGAGCCGGTCGAGGACCAGCCGACTTTCGAGGGCAACGCCCTGCTCAAGGCGGGTGCAGGGCTCTCGGCGACCGGTCTGCCCTCTCTCGCCGACGACAGCGGCCTGTGTGTGGACGCGCTCAACGGCATGCCGGGGGTGTTGTCCGCGCGGTGGTCCGGCCCTCCAAAGGACGACCACCGGAACAACACGCTGCTGCTGAGCCAGCTGGCCGACGTACCCGATGGACGCCGGGGTGCGGAGTTCCGCTGCGCCGTGGCGTTCTGCCATCCCGACGGCGGTCAGAGGGTGACCACGGGCGCGATGCCGGGCCGGGTGATCCGTGAGCTGCGGGGGGCCGGCGGCTTCGGCTACGACGTGCTGTTCGTGCCCGATGAGCAGGACGGCGAGCTCACCTCGGCGCAGATGACCGCCGAGGCCAAGGACCTGATCTCTCACCGCGGCCACGCGCTGCGCGCGATGGCCCCGGTCGCGGTCGATCTCTTGAGTGCCGAAGGGGGGACTCGAACCCCCACGCCCGAAGGCACAGGTACCTAAAACCTGCGTGTCTACCGTTCCACCACTCCGGCCCTGCAGCGCGAGTCTAGGAGTCAGGCCAGGCCAAGGTCCCTGCGGAGCTTGGCGACGTGGCCGGTGGCCTTGACGTTGTACTGCGCGAGTGCGACCTTGCCGTCCTCGTCGACCACGATCGTCGAGCGGATGACGCCCTGCACGACTTTGCCGTAGAGCTTCTTCGATCCGAAGGCGCCGTAGGAGGTCATCACGGACCTGTCCTCGTCGGCGGCGAGGGTGATCGACAGGGCATCCCGCTCGCGGAACTTGGCCAGCTTGGCCGGCTTGTCCGCCGAGATCCCGACGACCTCGTAGCCTGCGCCCTGCAAGGACTCGAGGGAGTCGGTGAAGTCACAGGCCTGCGTGGTGCAGCCCGGCGTCATTGCTGCGGGGTAGAAGTAGACGATCACCTTGCGACCGCGCAGACCAGACAACGAGACGTCCTGGCCGGTGTCGGTGGGCAGCGTGAAGTCGGGGGCGGTGTCGCCGACGGAGAGGCGGTCGGGTGCCTGCTGGGTCTCGCTCACGGAGTCGCTCCTGTTCGTGGAAACTCGACGACCGTACCGCTCCGATGAGAGACCTCGTATTCCCGACGCCGTATCGCGCCGCCACCGGGTGGAGCCGCTCTTCGGGGTGCATCCGGCCACCGACCGGGCATTGGTAACCTTCCTGCTTGACCGCCCGCCCCACCCGGAGGGCAACGGCCGCCGTGCGTGACGAGAAGGAGCCAAGGACTGTGTCCGACCAGGTGTCGTCCCTCGAGAACGAGATCGAGCAGACTCGCGAGCGCCTCGGCGCCACGATCGACCAGCTTGTCTACCGCGCCAGCCCCAAGACGATCATGCGTCGTGAGATCGCGTCGGTGAAGGCCTACTTCGTGGACCCAAGCGGCGCCCCCCGCCAGGACCACATCCTCAAGGTCACCGGCGGCGTGGTCGGGGTCGTTGCCCTGTTCGTGATTGTGCGCAAGATCGTCAAGTGAGGCTGCACGTCAGTGGGTAGGGGCCGGCAGTGAGCAAGGGCATCGCGGAGGTCACCGTGTCGACGGGGGAGAAGACCCCGATCCGCATGCTGCACGACCGTGTGCTGGTCGCCGTCGACCTCGACCCGGGTGAGCGCCGCTCGAGCGGGGGCATCCTGATCCCTGCGACGGCCGAGATGGGGGCGCGGCGGCTGGCCTGGTGCCGGGTCGTCGCCGTCGGGCCGCACGTGCGCTCCGTCGAGGTCGATGACCGCGTCCTCTTCGACCCGGAGGACAAGGCAGAGGTCGAGGTCACCGGTGAGCTCTACGTCGTGCTGCGTGAACGAGACGTGCACGCGGTGGCCGCTGAGCGGCTCGGCGACAGCAACACCGGGCTCTACCTCTGAGCGTTCGACACCTCTGAGCGTTCGACCGAAATCACTGCCCCTCGTGGTTCAGATCTGGTCGCGCGGGGTGTCGTCGTAGTCGTCGGGCACGATCGTCTCCGGGCCGGGCGGGACCGG
>JBDSXU010000100.1:0-4000 GCA_039926005.1 Marmoricola sp. | reverse complement strand
GGGGTCACGAACGGACTACGCGGAGCAGCGTGTCCCAGGCCCTGCGCTCCTCCTCCGGGCTGTCGGGAGAAGCCACGGTGCGTGCCACTCGCTCGGCGCGGACCACCTCCAGCTTCAGGCCGGTCAGGTCCGCCAGGACGTCCTCGGCTGTGTAGAGCACTCGCGGGTCCTGGGGGCCGCCGGTGCCATCGGAGAGGTTGGTCGGGTCGTGGGCGACGACGAGGAGGGTGCCACCAAGGCCGAGCGACTCGAACGCGCGACGCATCACGACTGAGCGCTCCGCGGCCACTACCTGGAGGTAGGCGATGACCACCAGGTCGAGGTGTCGCGGCAGCGTTGCGGTGAGAGCGTCACCTACCTGCCAGTCGACGGCGTCATGCAGGCTGCGCCCCTTCTCGACCGCGACGCTCGAGAAGTCCATCGCGGTGACCTGCCAACCGCCCTCGGCGAGCCAGCGGGCGTTGCGGCCTTCACCACACGCGAGGTCCAGGGCCCGGCCCGGCTGCAGGTCGGCGAGCTCCTGCTCGACGAACTGGTTGGGGCCGGCCGACCACACCAGCTCAGTGGCGGCGTACCGCTCGTCCCAGGCGGAGGAGTCCATGAAGTCACGGTAGTATCCCGCGCCGTTGGATCGAACACCCGTGGCCGAGCAGATCGCCCAGCGCTGCATCTCCCGGATCGCCATACATCTCCCCTGGGACGTGGACGACAACGTGAACGCACTCTTGCTGAGGCCAATGCCGAGGCGACGCGTGAATGCGACCAGTGTGGTGGGCTGGTTCAGGCCTCCTTGGGCTCCGGCGCGGTGATCTGGCGGCGTACGTCGTCCATGTCGAGGCCGCGCACCGCGGTGATCAGCTCGTCGAGAGCCGGGGGAGGAAGGGCACCCGGCTGCGAGAAGACCAGGATCCCGTCGCGGAAGACCATCAGCGTCGGGATCGAGCTGACCTGCGCCGCACTGGCGAGGCCATGCTGCTCCTCGGTGTCGACCGACCCGAAAGTGAGGTCCGGGTTGGCCTCGGAGGCCGCCTCGTAGGTCGGGGCGAACTGACGGCATGGACCGCACCAGCTCGCCCAGAAGTCGACGAAGAGGATGTCGTTCTCCTCGATCTTCGACTCGAAGTTCTCACCCGTCAGCTCAATGGTGGCCATGTCTCCACGGTACGTCGAGGCGAGCGGGGCGGGCGCTCACATCTCCTCGTGGGAGTCGGGATCTCCACCGAAGAGACGCCCGTCGGGGCGGGCCAGGGTGGAGATGGCGGCGACCTCGTCGTCGGTGAGCTCGAAGTCGAAGACGCCCAGGTTCTGCCGCTGGCGTTCAGGGCTGCTCGACTTCGGGATCGGCAGCGAGCCCAGCTGGACGTGCCACCTCAGGATCACCTGGCCAGCGGTGACGCCCAGGCGTTCGGCCGGCGTCGTCACCGTCGGGTCCTCGAGCGGCGCCTGCCTCTTGCCCATCGGGCTCCAGGCCTCGGTGCGGATCCCGAGCTGCTCGTGCACCTGTCGCATCATCTCCTGGGGGAACCGCGGGTGCAGCTCCAGTTGGTTCACGGCCGGCGTGACACCGGTGGCGTCGATGATGCGGCCGAGGTGAGCCTCGGTGAAGTTGGAGACCCCGATCGACTTGACCAGCCCCTCCTCCCTCAGGTCGATGAGCGCGCGCCAGGCCTCGGCGTACCTGCCGACGCCCGGGTTCGGCCAGTGGATGAGGTGCAGGTCGAGATGGTCGAGTCCCAGACGGCCCAGTGAGCCGTGCACCGAGGCGACGGCGTCGTCGTACCCGTGATGGCGCCCGGGCAGCTTGCTGGCCACCTGCACCTCGTCGCGAGGGAGTCCGGACCGTCTCAGCGCCTCGCCGACCTCGGTCTCGTTCTCGTAGTTCACCGCGGTGTCGAGCAATCGGTAGCCGGTCTCGAGCGCACTCACGATGGCGGCCACGCCATCCTCGCCCTTGAGGGGGTAGGTGCCGAAGCCGATCGCCGGCAGGGTGTTGCCGTCGTTGAGGGTGTACGTCGGGACGCGGGAAATCTCAGCCATGGCACCACCTTTTCAGGCGCGCGGTGATCGTCGACATCTCAGGCCGAACGGGGTTCTCGGGGCGATGTCAGCGGTCAGCGCTCCAGGCCGCCGCCAGCCGCGTCCGTGAGTGCACGCCGAGCTTGGTGTAGACGTTGCCGAGGTGATAGCCGACTGTCTTGACGCTGAGCACGAGGTGCGCAGCGACTTCCTGGTTGGTCAGTCCCTCGCATACGAGGGTGGCGATGGTCCGCTCCTGCGGTGTCAATGGTTGTGGCAGCTCCGCCGTGCGGCAAGCCGGGTTGACTCCGCAGGCGGCGAGCTCTTCGTCGACACGGTCGAGGAAGGGCCGGGCGCCCAGGGCCCTGAGCCGCGACCTGGCGTCCGTCAAACGTGTCGTCGCCGTTCGCTTCTCGCCGCGACGCCGCAGGAACCTGCCGTAGGCGGCCTGGCTGAGCGCGGCGTCCAGGGCCGACACGCCGCCCCGGTCGAGCTCGATGGCGGCTTGGAAGGAGGCTCTCGCGACCCGGTGGTCCCGTCTCGAGGTGGCGAGCTCGCCACGGACGCGGGCGAGCACGGCAAGCCGTGAGTGGCAGCCGCGCTCCCGAGCGAGCACTTCGAACCGCTCGATCTCGAGTTCGGCCTCGTCGAGGCGGCCGAGCTCGACGAGCGAGCTGACGTACTGGACCGGCCACTGCATCAACCCCGGTTCGTGCGTCGGCCCGCCGTCGAGACTGAGCAGGAGAGCGCAACGAGCGATGACATCGGCTGGATCCGAGCGGCACCAGGCGATGTGCACCCCGGCGTTCTCGCACACCGCGAAGGTGGCCAGGTCTCCGAGCTGCTCGGCCAGATCGCGTGCCGCGGCAAGGTGATCCTCGGCCCGGGGCCAGTCGCCGCGGCCGGCGCAGACCAGGACAGCCGCGCAGTGGAGGTACCCCTGGACCCACACCTGCTCGGTGTCCTGGGCCAGGGATAGCGCGCGTTCGGCCTCGGCGATCGAGCCGTCCCAGGACCCGAGGCGGAAGTCGACCTCGGCCAAGGCGCCCATCGCGAGCAGCCTTTGGGGAGAGATCTCGCCATGGCGTGCGTTGCAGACCGTGGCGAGGTCGCCGCGCGCTCCGATCAGGTCGTCGGTTGCCACGCGCAGTGCGCCGCGCGTGGTGAGCTGGTGGCTGTATCCGCGGACCAGCGTCGGGTCCGACGGGACGGACTCGAGCACCGAGAGGGCCTCCTCGATGCGGCCCACCATGCCCAGGCCGAAGGCCCGCGCCGCGTTAGTCGAGTCGGCGAGGTCAGGCGGGAGGCCGAGGACGAGGGCCTGTGCTGCCCATTCCGCAGCGCCGAGCCCGTCGGCGCGCATGTTGTGAAGCTGGGACAGGATCGCCGCCAGACTCCCCAGGTGGTCGGGCGACAACTGGTCGCCGTGTGACCACGCCTCCGCCGCAAGGGACTCAGCCGCGTCCGGCTCACCTGCGAACCACGCGAGCCGAGCCTCGAGGTACACCCGTCTCGCCGTGGGAGGGGTCGCCGAGAGATCGCTGGCAAGAGCCTTGGCCGTCGCCAGGTCGCCGTCGATCAGGAACAGGTCGACGGCGTCGAGGAGGTGTTCGTCGGACGTCGTGCCGGCACTGCCCACGCGGCTGGCCGCGAGGGTGAGGTCCGCTGCGGCGTGGACGTCGCCCCGTGTCAGGTTCGCGGTGGCCGCGTCCGTGAGCCGCTGGGCGAGGTCGTCGTCGGGACCTCTCGAGGCTGCCACCAGGTGACGGAGGGCGGAGTCCCCCGTGAGCAACCCACCTGCACGCGCGTGCAAGGTCGCTCGGGCATGAGACCCCAGGTCGTCCAACACAGCGGCACGCACCAAAGGGTGTGGGAAGCCCACGGTCCAACCGCGGGGGCCCTCCGAGTGGATCAGGATGGTCGGTGATGAGCTGAGTTCCTCCAGGGCCTCGTGGGGATGCTCGACGCCAGCGATGCTGGCGAC
>JBDSXU010000099.1:0-1944 GCA_039926005.1 Marmoricola sp. | reverse complement strand
CGTCGGCAAGCTCGATGACGCGCTTGCGCATCTGGTCGACGATCCCGGCATCGTGGGTGGCCATGAGCACCGTGGTGCCGGTCCGGTTGATCCGGTCCAACAGTTTCATGATGCCGACGCTGGTGTTGGGGTCGAGGTTGCCGGTGGGCTCGTCGGCGATCAGGATCAGCGGCCGGTTCACGAACGCCCGCGCGATCGCGACACGTTGTTGCTCACCACCGGACAGCTCATCGGGCATCCGCCGGCCCTTGCCCTCCAGGCCGACGAGCTCGAGCGTCTCGGGGACCACCTTGTTGATGTGCGCGCGGGGCTTGCCGATCACCTGCAGCGCGAAGGCGACGTTCTCCGAGACTGTCTTGTTGGGCAGCAGCCGGAAGTCCTGGAAGACCGTGCCGATCTGGCGACGCAGCGCCGGCACCTTCCAGCTGCGCATCCGGTTCAGCTCCTTGTCGGTCACGAAGACCTTTCCCGCGGTCGCGCGCGCCTCGCGCAGAACGAGGCGCAGGAAGGTCGACTTGCCGGAACCGGACTCGCCGACCAGGAACACGAACTCGCCCGCGGCGATGTCGGCGGTGACGTCCTTCAGAGCCGGCTTGGCGTGGCCCGGATAGGTCGCGGAGACGTTCTCGAACCTGATCACGCTGGTCGAGCATAGGTGAGCACCCCTACCGTTGAGCGCATGCTCGAATCGTCGGCCCGTCGCCCCCGTGCTCTCGCAGTCGCTGCGGTGGTCTTCGGGCTGCTGCTGACCGGTTGCACCGAGGAGAAGAAGGTCACGCCCAAGCCCTCTCCAACTCCGATCGGCAGCCTCAACACGCTGGCCATGCAGGTGCCGCGGATCGAGTTCTGCGGCCTCCTGCCCGACACGGCGGTCTCCCACGCGCTGGGCGGCAAGCCGGACTCCGATTCGGCGTACGGCAACGGCGACCTGCAGGAGCTCCAGGGCGTCGGTCAGGACGTCGTCCACGAGATCGGCTGCTCCTGGGCCGGGAAGGACGGCGTCGCGGCACGCGCGTGGGTCTTCGCTAGTCCGATCAGTCGCGAGTTCGCCCGCAGGGTGATCGCCTCGGGCGAGAAGACGAAGGGATGTCGGACGGTTCCCGGCCCGGCGTACGGCAGGCCTGCCACCACCCAGGTGTGCAGCTTCTCCGACGGGACGCATCGCGTCCGGCACGCGGGCCTGTTCGGCCAGAGCTGGCTGACGTGTGAGCTGGCCGCGGGCGACGTCGAGACGGCGGATCTTCGCAGCCGAACCGACGCCTGGTGCGTGGAGGTCGCGAACGCCCTGAACACGGCACGCTGAGGGGCATAGCCTCCAGAGCATGACCGATTCAACGCAAGTTCGTCTCGCCCGCCGCCCTGAGGGTGAGCCGGGCGACGACTCCTTCGACTTCGTCCAGCACCAGCTGCCCGATCTCGATGACGGCCAGGTGCTCCTGCGCGTCGTCTACCTCTCGCTCGACCCCTACATGCGGGGCCGGATGAGCGATGCCCCCTCCTACGCCGCCCCGGTGGAGGTGGGCGGTGTGCTCGAGGGCGGAACGGTGTGCGTGGTCGAGGAGTCGCGGAACCCCGACTTCGCCACGGGCGACATGGTGCTCTCCTACTCCGGCTGGCAGACCCACGCCATCAGTGACGGGGGCGGCCTGCGCAAGCTCGACCCGTCCGCCGTGCCCGTGTCCACGGCGCTCGGTGTCCTCGGGATGCCAGGCTTCACGGCGTACGCCGGGCTGCTCGAGATCGGCCGACCACAACCGGGCGAAACCGTCGTCGTCGCTGCGGCCACCGGTCCGGTGGGCTCGGCCGTCGGTCAGATCGCGAAGGTCAAAGGGGCCCGTGCGGTCGGCATCGCCGGTGGCGAGCACAAACGACAAGCCCTCCTCGACGAGTTCGGTTTCGACGTCGCGCTGGACCACCGCTCCCCGACGTTCGCCGAGGACCTCG
>JBDSXU010000098.1:0-2153 GCA_039926005.1 Marmoricola sp. | reverse complement strand
GTCTGCGGGTCGCGACCAGGCCCTGGAGATCAGCGGTCTGACCGTGCGTTACCCGGGCAGGATGACGCCCGCGCTGACCGCCCTCGACCTGCGGATCCCAGCTCGCGGAGTCACCGTGCTCACGGGTCCTTCCGGCTGTGGCAAGACCACCCTGCTGTCCGCGATCGCGGGACTGGTCCCGGTCGAGCACGGGAGTCTGACCCAGGGTGGCCGCGCGCTGCTCGGTGACTCCTGGCGAGCCCGGCTCGCCTGGCTCCCCCAGCGACCGGTCTTCGTCTCCGCCACGATCGCCGACAACCTGCGGCTCGCGTCACCCCTCGCCGGGGACGACGACCTCTGGGCCGTGCTGCGTCGAGTTGCTCTCGAGAACCGTGTGCTGAACCTGCCCGATGGCCTGGAGACGGACCTCAGCGAGGACGGCGCCAGCCTGTCGGCCGGCGAGCGGGCACGACTGGCGCTGGCCCGCGTCGTACTGGCCGACCGACCGTGGGTGCTGCTCGACGAGCCCACGGCACACCTCGACGAGCTGACCGAACAGATCATCATCGACACCGTGGCGGAGCTGGGCCGCACGAGCGCAGTCGTGGTGGTGGCGCACCGGCCGGCGATGTTGACCATCGCGGACACGGTCTGCTCGCTGCCTGCGGCGCCTGCGGCGGAAGGGTCGACCGGTTCGGGACGGATAGTCCGAGACGAAAGCGTCGTGGATGACCCCTCGAACCAAAGCGCCGATCCACAACGGGAACGTCTCGGACTATCCGGTTCGAGCATGTGGCCGAGCACGTTGCTGGGCGCGCTGGCGTCGGCCTCGGGCGTGGCACTTACCGCGACCGCAGGTTGGTTGATCGTGCAGGCCTCGACGAGACCAGCCGTGCTCACCCTGCTGGTCGCCATCGTCGGCGTACGCACCTTCGGTCTGGCCAGACCGGTGCTGAGGTACGCCGAGCGGTTGCGCTCCCACGACGTAGCGCTGCGCATGCTCGCCGAGCGCCGGGTCGAGGTGTACGACGCCCTCGTCCCCCTGATCCCGGGTCGGTTGGGCCGCCGCCGGGGCGACGTGCTCGCCGCGATCGTCGACGACGTGGACAGCGTGGTCGACCGCGAGCTGAGAGTACGGATGCCCCTGCGCGTATTTGTCCTGGTCACCGCTCTGGCCGCGACCGTGGCGTGGGTCGTACTCCCGGTCGCCGGGCTCACCGTTGCCCTCTCGTGCGGACTCTCCGGGGTCCTGGCCTTCGCCCTGGCGCGGATCGGCGCCGGGCGGGCAGAGCGTGACGCGGTCGATCGGCGTGCCGACCTGTCTGCCGAGGTCGTCGAGGTGATGCAGACCTCCACCGAGCTGGTGATGTGGCAGGCGGAGGCGCGAGCTGTGGACCGGGTCGCTCGCACCAGCGACCGCACGGGCGGTGCGTTGGTGGGCGCTGCGCGCTGGCTGGGTGCCGGCCGCGGCCTCGCGCTGCTGGTCAGCGGCGCCGGTGTGGTGGCCACCGCCTGGGTCGCCGAGCCCTGGGTCCGCTCTGGTGAGTTGTCCGGCCCGATGATGGCCCTGGTGGTGCTCCTCCCCCTCGCCCTGGCCGAGCTCACCGTGCCGCTTGCCGACGCAGGTGCGCTCGCGGCACGCACCGCGGCCGCCGCTCGTCGACTACGGGCGATCGAGGAGACTCCGCCGCTGGTGACCGACGCCGCCGTGCGACCGCTCCCGCCCACCTCGGAGCTCGACGTCGTCAGTGTCTCGGGGGGCTGGGACCCGGAGTCGGTGACGCTGGACCATGTGTCGCTGTCGGTCCCTGCAGGGGCACGTCTCGGCGTCGTCGGTCCCTCGGGCTCCGGCAAGAGCACGCTCGCCGGCCTGATGCTGCGGTTCCTGGACCCCTCGAGCGGCCAGGTCGAGCTCGGTGCGACGCCGGCGCAGTGGCTCAGCCTCGACGACCTGCGCAGCGTCGTCGGCCTCGTCGACGACGACCCACACGTGTTCGGCACGACCTTGGTGGAGAACATCCGGCTGGCCAGGCCCGGTGCCACCGACGCCGAGGTCGAGCTGGCCCTGCGCCGGGCCTGTCTCGGTGAGTGGCTCGACACGCTCCCGGCCGGCGTGCACACCTGGCTCGGCGACGGGCATGCCTCTGTCTCGGGCGGTGAACGTGCGCGCCTCG
>JBDSXU010000097.1:0-2334 GCA_039926005.1 Marmoricola sp. | reverse complement strand
GCCGGTGACCCTGGCCCTGGTCGCCGACCTCTATCCCGCCAACCGCCGCGGGGTCCCGTTGGGCGTGGTCGGGGCGGTCCAGGAGTTGGGCAGCGTCCTCGGCCCGCTGTACGGCGCCGTGGTCCTCTCCTTCGGCACCTGGCGCGACATCTTCTGGATCAACCTGGCCGCCGGGCTGCTCCTCGCCACCGCCATCGCCACCATGACCCATTCCTCGATTCCGGATAGTCCGAGACGTTTACGTTCGCGACAGGCCGACAGTGGGAACCGAAACGTCTCGGAGTACCCGGCCCGGCGACGCCTCGACTGGCTAGGTCTCCTCCTCGTCGCCCTCACGATCACCTCCATGCTGCTGGTGATGCGCCAGCCGGGGAGCCTGGTCACTTCGGTCTCCCTGGGCGGTCCGTTCGTACCGTTCCGCGGCGGTGACCCCATCTGGTTCTCCCAGATCGGACTCGTGACGCTCGTCCTCGCCCTCCTCCTGCTCGCGCGGATGCTGCTCGCGACACGACCGCTCGTCGACCTCAAGGACTGGTGGCGGTCGGTGCGCGCGGCCGACCTGGTGGGGGCAGCGCTGCTCTCGATCGCGCTGGGAGGCATCATCTTGGCGTTCGCGACGGCGAACCCCGAGGTACAGGTCTTCTCCCCGGCGGGACCGTGGTACCTCGGCCTCGCCGCGGTCGCCGCGCTCCTCTTCGCCCGGCACAACCGCCGCTCGAAGGCGCCACTCGTCCCGCACGGCGCGTTCTCGCAGCGCCCGGCGTGGGGGGCTCTGCTGGTCAGCTTCTTCGTCGGTGCTGCCCTGATCGCCGCCCTCGTGGACATCCCGATCTTCGCCCGGATCACCATCGCCGACGGCTCGCAGATCAAGGCCGCACTCGTGCTCGTGGAGTTCCTGGTGGCGCTGCCGATCGGCGCCCTGGTGGGCGGCGTACTCACCCGACGAGTCACCGCAGGGATAGTCGCGGCGGCCGGCCTGCTCCTCGCCGCGCTCGGATTCTGGCTGATGGCCGGCTGGGGTTTCGACTCGCTGCACGACCTGTCCTCCTCAGGCGTGCTGGCGATGACCGGCCTGGGCTTCGGGCTGGCCCTGGCCCCGGTCAACGCCGCACTGCTGGCCAGCACCGACGACAGCGTCCACGGGGTCACCAGCGCACTGCTGGTGGTGTCGCGAATGGTCGGGATGCTCGTCGGGATCTCGGCGCTGACGACGATCGGACTGCGCCGCTACTACGCCGTCGAGACCGGGATCCCCTCACCGAACGCGGTGTGCGAGAACGGCAAGACCCGGTGCGCGGCGTACACCCGGATGATCGAGGAAGCCGGCATCGAGCAACTGCACGCGATCTTCATCGGCGCCGCCCTCTGCGCCGTGGTTGCGGCCGTGGCTGCGCTGGTCTGCTTCCGCGGCGCCGGCACCCGGGGGGCCGCCGTCGACCGGGCACTCGTGTGACGCCCTACAACGCCGAGCGGGCAGTTTCACCACGCCGTACGACGCCGAGCGGGCAGTTCTGCTCCACCCGGTGTCCAACCTCACGTCACACCAGACCCCCGGAGCGACTAGGTTCTTACGCGTGACGAGTGCTCCCTTCGGTGATCTGCTGGCCGCGAACAAGAAGTTCGCCGAGACCTTCGACCTCGCCGGCTTCGACGGCGTGGCGCATGCAGGCATCGCCATCGTCACCTGCATGGACTCCCGGATCGCTCCACTCCAGATGTTAGGACTCACCCCCGGCGACGCCAAGATCTTCCGCAACCCCGGTGGGCGGGTCACCCCGCAGGCCCTCGAGGCGCTCGTTCTCGGCGTACACCTGCTCCGCGTCGAAAGGATCCTGATCGTCCCGCACACGCGGTGCGCGATGGCCAGCTCGACCCTGGACGAGTTGCGCGAGAAGGTCGGTGAGTCGGCCGGCCAGGATGCCTCGTGGCAGAACTTCGGCGTGGTGACCGACCAGGAGGGCACCCTGCGCGACGACGTACGCAAGGTGCGCGCGCACCCGCTCATCCCGGACACGATCGCCGTCGGGGGTTTCCTGTACGACGTGGACACCGGTCTGCTCGACCACCTCGCCTGAGTGGTTCAGTGGCCGTCGGGTTGGTCCGGCGCGAACGGCCATTCCTCGAACACCGCGCACCGTCCGTCTCCTGCGAAGCGCAGCACCCACAGGTCCCGCCACCGGCCCGAGTCGGTGCTCCCGTAGTCGACCTGGACCCGCACCACCGCCTGGTCGCTGTCGACGGCCACGATCTCCGTGGACATCGTGAACGGTTCCTCGGGGCCGTCTCGTTCCGCCTCCCAGAAGTTCGAGAGGGCGGTCATCCCCTCGACGGGGT
>JBDSXU010000096.1:0-2681 GCA_039926005.1 Marmoricola sp. | reverse complement strand
GCCGACCAGCTGGCCCTGGCGACCACCGTCGAGGACGTGGAGCGCTCCTGGAAGCAGGGGAGGATCGCCAGCCTGATGGGCGCCGAGGGCGGCCACCAGATCAACGAGTCGCTCGGCACCCTGCGGATGCTGCACCTCCTCGGCGTGCGCTACCTGACCCTGACCCACAATGACAACGTCCCGTGGGCCGACTCCGCCACCGACGAACCCGTGCTCGGTGGCCTCTCCGACTTCGGCCGGGAGGTCGTCGCCGAGATGAACCGCATCGGCATGCTGGTCGACCTCAGCCACGTGAGTGCCGACGTGATGCGCCAGGCGCTCGACGTCTCCACGGTGCCCGTGATCTTCTCCCACTCCTCGGCGCGCGCGGTCTGTGACCACCCGCGCAACGTGCCCGACGACGTACTCACCCGGCTCGCCGGCAACGGAGGCGTCTGCATGGTCACCTTCGTGCCGAAGTTCGTGAACCAGGAGATGCGCGACTGGGACGAGCGGGCCCAGCTCGTCGCGAGTGAGCAGGGGATCGAGCCCGACGACGAGGACACCTTCCGGGACAGCTACCGGCTCGAGAACCCCGCGCCGGTCACCACGATCGACGACGTGGTCGCCCATCTCGAGCACGTCCGTGAGGTGGCCGGGATCGAGCACATCGGTATGGGAGGCGACTACGACGGGGTCGGCTGGCTGCCCGAGGGGCTCGAGGACGTCCGCGGATACCCGCGTCTGCTGCAGGCGCTCGCCGAGCGCCGCTGGTCCGACAAGGACCTCGCCAGGCTCACCTGTCGCAACACCCTGCGCGTCATGGCTGACGCGGGTCTGACGACCGGCCAGGAGCAGGCTCGGGCATAGAGTGGCGGCGTCGCCGCGACCCTGTGGCGGCGCCACATTTGTCGTGGCCGTCTCACAGGCGAGGGAGCAATTCGTGCGGATCGGCGTACCGAAGGAAGTCAAGAACCACGAGTACCGGGTGGCGATCACCCCGATCGGCGTGCACGAGCTCGTGGCCAATGGCCACGAGGTGTTCGTCGAGACGCAGGCCGGCATCGGCTCGCAGATCGAGGACTCTGTCTATGTCGATGCGGGGGCCAGGATCATCGAGTCCGCGGATGACACGTGGGGCGAGGCGGAGATGGTGCTCAAGGTCAAGGAGCCGGTCGCCGAGGAGTACCACCGCATGCGTGAGGGGCTGGTGCTGTTCACCTACCTGCACCTGGCGGCGGACCTGCCGCTGACCGAGGAGCTGACCAAGCGCAAGGTCACCGGGATCGCCTATGAGACCGTGCAGACGAGTGTTGGTTCGCTTCCGCTGCTGTACCCGATGTCCGAGGTCGCGGGCTGTCTGGCGCCGCAGGTGGGTGCTTACTCGATGATGAAGGCCCAGGGTGGTCGCGGGGTGCTGATGGGCGGAGTCGGCGGGGTTGCCAGCGCCAAGGTGGTGGTGATCGGTGCCGGGGTCTCGGGCCAGAACGCCGCCAACATCGCTCTGGGCATGGGTGCGGACGTCACCTTGCTGGACACCGACCTCGAGAAGCTGCGGATGTCGTTTTGGCGCTACAACAACAAGGTGCACGGACTGGCCTCCTCGCAGCTGACGATCCGCCAGCACGTGATGGAGGCCGACATGGTCATCGGCGCGGTGCTGATCCCCGGAGCCAAGGCCCCCAAGCTGGTGAGTAACGAGCTGGTCTCGCAGATGAAGCCCGGTTCGGTGCTCGTCGACATCGCGGTGGACCAGGGCGGTTGCTTCGAGGACACCCACGCGACCACGCACGACGACCCGACGTACACCGTGCACAACTCGGTCTTCTACTGCGTGGCGAACATGCCTGGTGCGGTGCCGAACACCTCGACCTACGCGCTGACCAACGCGACCCTGCCCTACACCGTCTCGCTGGCCAACAAGGGCTGGCAGCAGGCGTGCCGTGAGGACCACGCACTGGCGCTGGGCCTGAACACCCACCAGGGCCAGATCGCCAACGAACCCGTTGCGGAGGCACACGGCCTGCAGGCGGTCGCCCTCGACTCCGTCCTTGCATGACCGACAGCTGAGCCGGTGACGACGTGGTCGGGAGAGACGGTGCCCGTGCGGTCTCCGCTCGTCGTGGCCATCAGGACCTACCTCGACCACCTCGTCGTCGAACGCGGGCTGGCGGAGAACTCGGTGAAGTCCTACCGCCGCGACCTGCGCCGTTATCTGGCCTTTCTCGACTCCGTCGGCATCACAGCGCTCGACCAGATCACCGAGCAGACCGTCGGCGGTTTCCTGATGGCGCTGCGCGAGGGGAACAGCGAGCACCCGCCGTTGAGCGCGACCTCGGCCGGCCGCTCGGTCGTGGCGGTGCGCGGCTTCCACAGGTTCGCGGTCAAGGATGGGTTGGCGACCACGGACCCCTCGGTCGGCGTGCGGCCGCCGACTCCGGCAAAGCGCCTGCCCAAGGCGATCTCGCTGGGTGACGTCGAGAAGCTGCTGGAGGCCGCCGGTGCCCCCGGCACGGCACTGGCGCTGCGTGACCGAGCGCTGCTCGAAGTGCTCTACGGCACCGGTGCGCGGATCTCGGAGACCGTCGGGATGGACATCGACGACCTGGAGCTCGACCTGCACGACGCCAGCGGCAGCGCCTTCGGCAGTCGCTTCGCCGGCGCAGGAGGGCGTACGGCGGCCGAGGGATCGACCGGCGTCA
>JBDSXU010000095.1:0-2568 GCA_039926005.1 Marmoricola sp. | reverse complement strand
ACGTCGGTGAAGGAGAGCTCGGAGGTGTCCTGTGCGTGCAGGCCGATCTTGTCGAGGTTGCGGCCGCGCTCGAAGCCCTCCATGCCGCGCTCGACGACCAGCAGGCTGATGCCCTTGTGGCCGGCCTCGGGGTCGGTCTTCACGACCACGATCACGAGGTCGGCGTTGATGCCGTTGCTGATGAACGTCTTGGAGCCGTTGAGCAGGTAGTGGTCGCCCTTGTCGACCGCGGTGGTCCGCACGCCCTGCAGGTCACTGCCTGCGCCTGGCTCGGTCATCGCGATGGCGGTTATGATCTCGCCGGAGACGCAGCCGGGCAGCCAGCGCTTCTTCTGCTCGTCGTTCCCGAGGGTGATCAGGTAGGGAACGATGATGTCGGTGTGCACCGAGAACCCGGGCCCGCTCGCCCCGGCGCGGGTCTGCTCCTCGGAGAGGATCACTTTGTAGCGGAAGTCCGCGACCCCGGGGCCGTCGTACTCCTCCGGGACGTCGAAGCAGAGCAGCCCGGCCTCGCCAGCCTTGAGCCACAGTTGACGGGGAACGATGCCATCCTTCTCCCACTGGTCGTGGAACGGCACGACCTCGCGGTCGTAGAAGGTCCGGGCGGTCTTCCGGAAATCCTCGTGCTCGGAGGTGTAGACGTCGGGCATGGGTGTCCCTTCAAGGGGGAGAAATGGGTGACAGACTAACTGCTACAGCAAATCTGTCACGATGCATGATCTCGGCAGCGTGCCTGGGAGCGGCACCGAGGCTACGGGGATTGCAGGACCAATGTGCCAGTTCTACTGTTACAGTCAAGAGTGTCAAGTCGAGAGGTGGGAATCGGGTGAGTGTCGAACACCGGAACAACCTCGGCGAGGAGCTCTACACCGTTGACGAACTCGCCGCCGCCACGGACCTGACGGTCCGGACCACCCGTTACTACGCGGGTCTGGGCCTGCTCCCGCCGCCCACCCGGCGAGGGCGGATGGCCTACTACACCAGAGGTCATCGCGCCCGGCTGGAGCTGGTCCGCGCTCTGCAGGACCACGGCTTCACGCTGTCGGCGATCGAGAAGTACCTCCGCAAGGTGCCGGCCGGTGCCAGTGTCGAGGACCTCGCCCTCCAGCGCGCGATGCTCACCTCCTGGGGTGTCGGCAAGCGGGAGTTGATGACCCGTCGCCAGCTCGAGACCAGGGCCCGTCGCGAGCTGGACGACCACGAGATCCAGCGCCTCGTGAACATCTACGCGATCCGCGTCGACGGCGAGCGCTTCGAGCCGCTGCCGTTGTTCGACGTCGCTCTGAAGCTGGTCGAGCTCGACCTCCCGGTGGACTCCATGGAGGAGGCCGCCGTGGCCATCAACCAGCACATGGACGGGTTGGCCGACGAGCTGACCCACATCCTGCGCACCAAGGTGCTCGCTCCCTTCCGTGGCCAGGAGCACAGCGAAGCCGACAAGGCCGCCTTCGAGCAGACGATGTCGCAGCTGCGACAGCTGACACTCGAGGCGGTCGTTGCCGGCTTCCAGCGGGCGGCCAACCAGGTGATCACCCGGTCGTTGTCGGAGCCCTGAGAGCTACTCCTTGGGGATCACGGCCCACATCACGGCGTACGCGATCACGCCGGCGGGGAAGGTCACCACCGCGGCGATCACCGCGAGGACGCGGATCAGCGTCGGGTCGACGCCGAGGTAGTGCGCGATGCCACCGCAGACGCCGCTGACCGGTGCGTCCCACATCGATCGGGTCAGGCGTCGGTAGGGCACGCCCTGGGGTGGTGCCTGGAGGGGTGCTGCCTGCGTGGGTGCCTGCTGCTCGGTCATCGGATCTCCTGTGTGTGGTCCTCGGGGTCGGACTGGAGGTAGTCGGTGTCGTCGGGGACGGTTTCGTGCTGGACATGGCCGCCCTCGGTCAGGGGGCTCTGGTTCCGCTTCTGCCGTCTGTTGCGGGTGCTGGCCAGGCTGGCCGCGAGTCCGATCACCCCGGCGACGATGAGGACGGCCGGTGCCAGGACCGGGAGCCGGTCCTCGGTGATCACGTCGGTGACAACGAGGGCCCAGATGCCGGCGACGCCAAGGAAGAGCAGCCCGAAGACGAGGTGCGGGATCTTGACGCTGCGGTCTGCGGGTGGGTGAAGGTCAGACATGGGAAGGCTCCTTGGGTGATGGGCGCTGGTTCTGGGCGCTGGTTCTGGGTGCTAGTTCTGGGAAACGGTGATCTGGCCGAAGCGGACCTCGATGTCGAGGTCGAGGGTGGGGGTGCCCGGCGCCGTGGAGGTGGTCAGGGTCCGTTCCATCGACTGCCCCAATCCGTCGCGCTCCTCGTCGCCGATGTTGATCTGGCCGGCGTAGCGAATATCCGCGGCGACGTGGACGTTCAGGCCGCGGGGCACGATCACGATGATCTCCCCGGCGTTCGCGCCCAGGTCCACGGTGCGTCCGTTCAGTGCTTCGAGGTCACTGACCCGGCTCAGGTCGATCTCGATCGTGCCGCTCGGGACGTGGTAGCCGGCGTCGAGAGCAGCGGCACTCGTCGGGACCTCACGCACGTCCCTGTTGTCGAGCCCGTTCGTGCCGTCGCTGGCCAC
>JBDSXU010000094.1:0-1989 GCA_039926005.1 Marmoricola sp. | reverse complement strand
ACGCCTCAAGTCGCTACACGTTCGAGATCAACCTGCTCACCACCTAAACCAATGGCGCCTGGCAGCAGTCGTCCTCCTAGCGCTCTGGGCTCACCCGTTCACCATGGGGCGCACGGATGGGCGCAGGGAAGGTGCCGTGATGCTCGAAAGCCGCTCATGGCGTTGCCGATCCTGGCGGTTCTTGTTCTCTCGTCTCGGTGGTGCTGACTGCCGACGCCCGACCCCCGGCGCTCGTGCAGTGCGGTGCGGGGCGGGGCGGGGCGAGGCGGTTGACCCTGACTTCCAAGACGTCTCTGGTTGCGGTGCCTCGAGTGGGTCAGAGCAGGCTCGTCGATCAGATCCCTCCTCTGATGCTCGATCACCCCACCACCACAGGGGCTCGCAGACACAACTTGCTCAGTTACCTGGTTCGGTTCGTGGGACACGGCCCGTGGAGCCGCGCACCTGCAGCTCGGTCGGTACAAGATGCAGGCGCTTGGGCAATGAGGGCGACTGCAGCCGTTGGACCAGGAATCGGCCTGCCTGGGCGCCGACCGAGAAGTTGCCGTTGTCGACCGAGGTCAGCGAGATGTGCCGGATCCGGGACAGGTAGGTGTTGTCGTAGCCCACCACCGACACGTCGCCGGGGATCGAAAGCCCGTGGTCGGCGGCGGCAGACAGCGCCCCAACCGCGACGATGTCGTTGAATGCGAAGACTGCGGTTGGCCGGTCCGGCCGCGTGAGCAACCGACGAGTAGCGGCGTAGCCGCTCTCCTCGCTCATCCCGCCCGTCTCGGCGTAGAAGTCGCCGTCGAGTCCAACTGCTGTCATGGCCTCGCGATGGCCGGCGAGGCGTAGGTCGCCGATTTGGCCGGGCCCACGCAGGTGCGCGATGCGCTCATGGCCGAGAGAGAGCAGGTGTTCGGTAGCTAGGCGACCCCCGGTGAGGTCATCGTCGACCACGACGTCGACCCCCGGCAGGTCGGGGTCGCGGGTGCCGGCGAGCACGACGGGGACCGTTAGGGCGGCCTCCCGGATAGCCTCGGCCTCCGTGGTCGTGCCCACGACGACGAAGCCATCGACCCCGCGCGCCAGCAAGGTCGCGATCGAACGTCGGCCGACCCGTTGGTCGGTGCGGCTGTCGACCAGCACGGGTTCGAGCCCGGCGCTGTGCAGGGTGGTGGACAGTCCCTCGAGCAGATCGACGAACCAGGGGTTGCGCAGGTCGTTCAGGAGTACGCCGACCAGGTCGCTGCGTGCCCGGGACAGACCGCGCGCGTGCAGATTGGGCCGGTAGCCGAGCTCGTCCATCGACTTCTGCACTGCGGTCCGCCGGGACTCGCTGACATGCGGGTCGCCACGTAGTACCAGCGAGACCAACGACTTGGACACCCCAGCGTGCTCGGCCACGTCACGGATCGTCGGCCGGCGCGCCTGGCCAGCCGGCTCGGGTCTGCTCACATCACCTCCAGGCAGCCACCGCAGGGGTTGCGCGGCGGACGAGAACCACTCTATCTTGGACCGGTCCATATTTGTCCAACACGCCGCGGTCGTCAGGTCACCCTCATCGATCGTCGGCTCAAACGAAGAGCGAGGCTCAGATGAGCGAGCAGGGAGCACGGCTGCTGTCAGCCGGCATGGTCGGTGGTGGCCCCGGCGCCGACATTGGGAAGACGCACCGCTGGGGCCTGCGCCTCGACGACCGCTACGCGCTGCGGGCGGGAGTGTTCGGTCGAGACCCGGGTGCCTCTGCCGCCGTGGCGGCCGACCTCGGTGTTGCCCCTGACCGCAACTATGCGGACTTCCGTTCGATGGCAGCTGCTGAGGCAGCGCGTTCCGACGGAATCGACGTCGTGGTCGTCGCCACCCCGAACGACAGTCACTTCGAGATCGCCAGCGTTTTCCTGCGGGCGGGGATATCGGTCGTCTGCGAGAAGCCGCTGACCGGTGACTCCGCGAGCTCGGCCGAGCTCGTCCGGATCGCCGCCGAGAACGACGCCCTGCTGGCCG
>JBDSXU010000093.1:0-3915 GCA_039926005.1 Marmoricola sp. | reverse complement strand
TGCTCGCGGCCATCGACGACCCCACACTGACCTGGCATGAGGCGATCGCCAGCGCTCACACCCGACCCGCTCCGCTCATGGTCGACACCGGGAGTGACGACGAACAGGTCCGCATCGACTCGCTGCTCAGCCGGCACGACTGGCAAGCAGCGAACCTGATCTCCGAGCGGGACGTCGGCTCGATCACGGAGACCGACCGAGCGGCAGCGGCCGAGCACGCCGTGGTGAGCACCCTGTTGCTGGAACCGTTGCTGCTCACCTTGCGGCGGATCGCGCTGGAGAACGCCTCGCGACGCGGCCGACGCTGACGCACACCCGTGACTCAGTCTGGATCGTCGGTCGGGTCGAGGAACACGTGCCGGACCTCCGGGTGCGCCTCCCGCACGCGGCGTTCGACCTCCTCGGCGGCCTGCTCGAGCTCGTCGACCGTGAAGTCGTCGTCGAGGTCCACGCGGGCTGCGACCAGCACCTCGGTCGGCGACATCCGCATGGTCAGCATCTCGACCAGGCTGTCGATCCCGTGGGACTCGACAATGGTTGTGCGGATGGCGTCCTGCGCGGCTTGCGGCAGCGCCTCCCCGATGAGGGCCCGCTTGTTCTGCTGCCCCAACGAGTAGGCGACGCCCACGAGCAGCAGCCCGATGCAGATCGATGCGGCGCCGTCCCAGAAGCCCTGGCCGGTGAGGTGGTGCAGCGTGATCCCGAGCCCGGCGAGCACCAGGCCGATCAGCGCGGCCGTGTCCTCGAAGGCGACCGTCTTGGCGGTCGGGTCCGGGGTGATCTTCAGGTGCTCGAAGAAGCCGCGCCCCTGGTCCGCGGCCTCGCCCCGGAGCTGGCGTACCGCCTTGAGCCAGGAGGCGCCCTCCAAGACGAACCCGAGCCCGAGCACGATGTAGGAGACGAGCAGGCTGCCGAGCTCCTCGGGCTCCAACACGGCCTTGATGCCCTCGAAGATCGAGTAACCCGCGCCCAGCACGAAGATCCCGACAGCGGCGATCAGGGACCAGAAGTAGCGCTCCATGCCGTAGCCGAAGGGGTGCTGCCCATCGGCCGGCTTCTTGCTGCGTTTGAGCGCGGCCATCAGGAAGATCTGGTTGAGCGTGTCCGCGAAGGAGTGCGCCGACTCGGCCAGCATCGCGGTCGAGCCGGAGATCAGCCCGCCGACCAGCTTCGCGATCGCGATCCCCAGGTTGGCCCCGCCCGCGAGGAGGACGGTCGCGGTGGACTCGTCGTCGTCGCCCTGCTCGCCTGTCATGGCCCCAGACAAGCAGGTACCCCGTCAGGAGCGAACCAAGCGGACTTCTAGAACAGGGCGTCTTGCTCCAGCTCGAGCAACTTCTGCTTTCGCGGCAACCCACCCGCGAAGCCGGTGAGCGTCCCGCTCGCGCCGATCACCCGGTGGCACGGAATCACGATCGGGATCGGGTTGCGTCCGTTGGCCAGGCCGACCGCACGCGACGCTGCGTTGGACTTGCCGAGCCGGCGGGCGATCTCGCCGTACGACGCAGTCTCGCCGTAGCCGATGGCCCTCAGCTGCTCCCACACTCGCAGCTGGAACTCGGTCCCGCGCGGGGCGAGAGGCAGGTCGAACTCCTTCAGGTCGCGGGCGAAGTATGCCGCCAACTGATCGACCGCCTCCCGCAGCAACGGGTTGTCGTCGTCGCGCTCACCGATCGGTTCACCGGTCGGTGACCCGCGGAACGGGCTGAACTCGATGGCCGCGATCATCGCGCCCCGGGCCACCACCCGCAGGTCGTCGATCGGGGATTGCGCCACGGTCCACATCGTCATCTCCATCGCCCTCGTCGTCATCACCCTATGTCTCCTTCGTCGTCGGTCGATCCGGTCGAAACCTGGTCGAGCTTCATCTCGTCGAGCACCACTGACCACAGCCTCATCAGCGCGTAGGAGCGCCACGGTCGCCAGCTCTCGCTGCGTGCCACCACGTCCTCGATGCCGAGCCGGGAAGCCGCGTTGCGGACCCCGATGTCGGTCGGCAGGAAGATGTCTGGGTCTCCGAGCGCGCGCAGCGCGACGTGGTCCGCCGTCCACGGGCCGATGCCCGGGAGCGCCAACAAGGCCGCCCGGGTCTCGTCCCGGTCAGTGCTGCGGTCGAGGCGGACCTCACCGCTGTCCAGCGCAGTCGCGAGACCGACGAGCGCGCGTGCCCGTGAGCGCGGCATCCGCAGGACGGCCGGGTCGTCCGGGTCGATCGCCGAGAGCGCCGAGGCCGTCGGGAAGAGGTGGGTGACCGAGTGGTCACCGCTCAGACCGAGCGGCTCGCCATGCTCCTCGACCAGGCGACCTGCCGCCGTCCGGGCAGACGCCAGGCTCACCTGCTGCCCGAGAACCGTCTGGACGGCCACCTCGACGCCGTCGAGCTGACCTGGCACCCGCAGGCCCGGCCGAGCCTCGATGAGCGTGGCTAGCGCGGGATCCTCCGCTAACGCCTCGTCCACCGCGACCGGGTCGCAGTCGGCATCGGGCAGGCGGCGGGTCCGTTCCGTGGCTGGGGCCAGGTCGCGGGCGTCGGTCAGCGTGAACGTGCACGAGACCTGGCCCGTCGGCCTGCCCTCGAGGTCGAGCCGGACCACCCCGGGGCCGTGTGGCAGCCGCAGTGTTCGTTCGTACCACCCCGGTCCCGCGGACTCGATGCCGCGCACGGCGTGCAGCGCGAGGAAGTGGTGCAGAGCTTCCGCGGGGAACGGCTCGCGGACTGCGATACGGGTCCGGATGGCGCCCGAGGGGTCGAACGAGCGCCTGGAGCCGACCCCGGAGCGGAGGCGGGTCGGCGTTGCGGCGTACACCTCGCGGATGGTGTCGTTGAACTGCCGCACGCTCGCGAACCCGGCCGCGAAGGCGATGTCGGCGAAGGTCAGGTCCGTGGTCTCGATCAGCACCCGGGCGGTCTGTGCGCGGCGGGACCGGGCGAGGGCGAGCGGGCCGGCGCCGTACTCCTGGGTGACCACGCGGTTGAGCTGCCGGGTCGAGTAACCCAGGGCTCCGGCCAGGCCGTCGACGCCATCTCTCTCGACCACGCCGTCGGAGACCAGGCGCATGGCGCGCGAGGCCACGTCGGCCGCAATGTCCCACTCGGGTGACCCTGGGGTGGCATCGGGGAGGCAGCGTCGGCAGGCACGGAAGCCGGCACTCTGGGCACCGGCGGCGGTGCGGTAGAACGAGACGTTGCGGCGCTGTGGAGTGACCGCCGGGCAGGACGGCCTGCAATAGATGCCGGTGGTGCTCACGGCTGTGTAGAACATGCCGTCGAAGCGACGGTCACGTCCCTTCACTGCCCGGTAGCACGCGTCCTGATCAAGGTCCATGTCCCCCAGTCTGCGGGGCGACACCGACGATTTCTAGCGGAAATCGGCCATCAGCGTGGGAGCGTTACAGCAGCCCGACGTCAGGCCACGAAACGACCCGCTTCCGAGGCCGCCGGCCTCGTATGCCTGCCTGTTCGTTCGGACAACGCGAGGCTCGGTTGGTCGGATCGGCTGCGGCCTTTGGTCTGTCATCGGCCACGCAACGGCGCGGTTCCGGCTTCCGCAGTGAGGCTCAGGCGTTTGCGAGCGGAGGTTGGAGGCGCGTGCTCCTCGTGGGCGAAGACCGGGGCGAGCGGCAGGGTGAAGGAGAAGACGGTGCCTTCGCCGTACACGCTCTCAACCCAGATGCTGCCACCGTGACGCTCCACGATCGAGCGGGTGATGGTCAGGCCCAGGCCGGTGCCACCTTTCTCGGTGGCGTCGGTGGCGCTGACCTGGTGGAAGCGTTCGAAGACGCTGGTGAGCTGGTCCTCGGGGATCCCCCGTCCGTGGTCGCGCACCGAGAGCACTACCTGGGTCTGTTCGGCGACCGCGCTGACCAGGACGACTGCGTCCGGTGGGCTGAACTTGACCGCGTTGCCGATCAGGT
>JBDSXU010000092.1:0-2379 GCA_039926005.1 Marmoricola sp. | reverse complement strand
GCCAAGCCCGACACGGCGATGCGGCACATCGACGACCTCGGGCTCGACGAGTACGTCGCGGCCATCGCCGTCTCCCGGATCGTGCTCGGCCCCAAGGTCCGCCTGCAGGCGCCGCCCAACCTGGTCGATACTCGACCGGATGCCGGGGAGTGCGCCCGACTGCTCGGCGCCGGCGTGGACGACTGGGGCGGGGTCTCGCCGCTCACACCCGACCACGTCAACCCGGAACGCCCCTGGCCCTCGCTCGAGCGCCTTCGCTCGATCACCGCTACGGCCGGCTTCACCCTCCGCGCGCGGCTGACCGCACATCCGGAGTACGTTCTGGCCGGCGAGCCCTGGATCGACCCCCGTGTCTCGGCCCACGTCGCCGCACTCGCCGACGACGACGGCCTGCTCCGCGACGCCATCACAAACCGACACAGTCACCCGGTCGGTCTCCCCTGGCAGGAGCCCGACGGCGGCTTCGCCGTGGCAGGATCCGGAACCGGCCGCACAGACCTCCACGAGAGCGTCGACACCGAGGGCCGCACCCACGACCGCCGCTCCGACTTCGACGACGTCTATGGCGACTGGGATGCGCTCAAGGAGGGGATAGTCCGAGACGTTCCCGTCGTCCAAACGACCAAATCGGGCCGGAACCGTCTCGGACTATCCGGCACGGCCGCACTGAAGGCAGCCGAGAAGGACCCCGGCAACCTCAGCGACGAACATGCCCTGACCCTGATGACCGCCGAGGGCGACCTCCTCGACCAGGTCTGCCGGCTTGCCGACGACCTGCGCCGGGAGACCGTGGGCGAGGAGGTCACCTACGTCGTCAACCGCAACATCAACTTCACCAACGTCTGCTACGTGGGCTGCCGCTTCTGCGCGTTCGCCCAGCGCCGCACCGACGCGGACGCCTACTCGCTCTCGATGACCCAGGTCGCCGACCGCGCCGAGGAAGCCTGGAACCTGGGTGCCACCGAGGTCTGCATGCAGGGTGGAATCGACCCCGAACTGCCGGGCACGGCGTACTTCGACCTCGCCGCGGCCGTGAAGCAACGCGTCCCCGGCATGCACGTGCACGCGTTCTCCCCGATGGAGATCGTCAACGGGTCCAGCCGCACGGGCCTGTCCTTCGAGGACTTCCTTGTCAAGGCCCGCGAGTCAGGCCTCGACACCATCCCGGGCACAGCCGCGGAGATCCTCGACGACGAGATCCGCTGGGTCCTCACCAAAGGCAAGCTCCCGACCAAGACCTGGATCGAGATCGTCACCACCGCCCACAGGCTCGGCGTCCGGTCCAGCTCGACGATGATGTACGGCCACGTCGACAACCCGCGCCACTGGGTCCAGCACCTGCGCGTGCTCTCCCGGATCCAGGACACTGCACTGGAATCTGGGGCGGAAGGCTTCACCGAGTTCGTCCCGCTGCCGTTCGTGCACAACTCCTCGCCGATCTACCTCGCCGGTCTCGCGCGACCAGGACCCACCCGGCGCGACAACCTCGCGGTGCACGCGATGGCCCGGATCCTGCTGCACGGGCGCATCGAGAACATCCAGACCAGCTGGGTCAAGCTCGGCGTCGAGGGCACCCGCGCCATGCTCGACGCCGGCGCCAACGACGTCGGCGGCACCCTGATGGAGGAGACCATCTCCCGGATGGCCGGCTCCGAGCACGGGTCAGCAAAGACCGTCGAGGAACTCGTCGAGATCGGCGCAGGGATCGGCCGCCCCGTCGTACAGCGCACCACGACGTACGGCGCGACATCGCGCGCCACCAGCTGAAGCTGCCTAGCTGCGTGCGGCCCGACGACGCGAGATCGCGTCCACCGCGGCGGCGAGCAGCAGCACGATGCCGGTGATCACCTGCTGCCACTGGGCGCCGAGGCTCGGCCGGAGCAGCAGACCGTTGGGGATGATCGCGATCACGAGCGCGCCCAGGATGGCGTCGCGAGGCTTGCCTCGTCCACCGAACAGGGAGGTGCCGCCGATGACCGCGGCTGCAACCGAGAACAGCAGCACGTTCCCGGAACCGAGATCGAGGGATGCCGAGGACTGCGACGAGGCCAGCATGATGCCGCCCAGGGCGCCGAAGGACGAGCACAGGATGAACGCGGTGACCTTCATGTGCACCACGTCGATGCCGGCGCGACGCGCAGCCTCCGCGTTGCCACCGGTCGCGTAGAGGTGCCGACCCCACACGGTCTTGCTCAGCGCCAAGGTGCAAGAGATCATCAGTACGATGGCGATCACCGCGCAGCGCGCTGGCCTGGCCCACGACAGCATCAGCCTCGTCGTGCTGCGTGGCGGCACCATCGCCCTCGTAGCAGTGGTGATCACGCTCTTGGCCAGTGGCAACCGCAACACCAACCCCTACAAGGTCATCCAGGGAATACC
>JBDSXU010000091.1:0-3910 GCA_039926005.1 Marmoricola sp. | reverse complement strand
TAGCCGGTGGAGAACACCAGGGCCGTGGGGAAGCCGGTGAAGGTGGCGAGGGATCGCTCGAGCTCGTCGTGGATCGGCATCGTGCCGGTGACGAGGCGGGAGGCACCGGCCCCGGCGCCGTACTCCTCGGCAGCGGCGACCGCGCCCGCGACGACCTTCGGGTGACGGGCCAGGCCCAGGTAGTCGTTTCCTGCGAGGTCGATCGTCGCCTCGGAAGGGTGTCGGGCCACGAGCCTGCGCGTGAGGCCGGCGTCCTCGCGCTCCTGTGCCTGGGCGGCCAACCAGTCGGCGAACGGGTTCACGGCGTCACCACCTCACAGATCGCTGCACAGATGGTGTCGAGGTCCTCGTCGGAGGTGACGTAGGGCGGCATCGTGTAGACGAGGTTGCGGAACGGGCGCAGCCAGACGCCACGATCGAGGGCTCGCTCGGTCACCTTCGCCACGTCGACCGCGGAGTCGCACGCCACCACACCGACGGCCCCGAAGGTGCGCACCTCGACCACGCCGGGGGCGTCATCGGCGCGAGCCAGGCCACGACGCAGCCGGTTCTCGATGCGAGCGATGTTCGCGGGGTTGTCCCGGGTCGCGAGCAGGTCGAGGCTGGCGACGGCGACGGCGCAGGCCAGCGGGTTTCCCATGAATGTCGGGCCGTGCATCATCGCCCCGGCGGGGGAGTCGCTCACCCGCTGTGCGACCTCCGCGCTGCACAGGGTGGCCGCAAGGGTGAGGTACCCGCCGGTAAGCGCCTTGCCGACGCACACGATGTCCGCCCGCTCCTCCAGCCGATCCTGCGCGAGAGCACTGCCGATGCGCCAGAAACCGGTCGCGATCTCGTCGTGGATGACCAGCGCTCCATGTGCGCGCGCCAGCCGACTGAGGTGGTCGACGCAGCGGGCCGACCACGGGCGCATCCCGCCGGCTCCTTGCAGGAGCGGCTCGACGATCACCGCCGCGATCTCGTGAGCGTGCGCCTCGAACAGTGCCTGGGTCTCGGACTCCCAGGCCGACACTTCGGTGTCATCGGCCGGGAGATCGATGCCGGCCGGCGGCAACGGGGCGAAGACGTGCTCGGGAACGATCCCGGCGTACATGCTGTGCATCCCGCCCTCGGGGTCGCACACGCTCATCGGCGAGAAGGTGTCGCCGTGGTAGCCGCCCCGGATCGTGAAGAAACGCGTCCGCCCGGTGCCGGCCTGGGCCTGCCACGCCATCTTCATCGCGACCTCGACCGAGACCGAGCCGGAGTCGGCCAAGAAGACGTGCGGCAACCCGCTCAGCTCGACAAGTCGGCGACCGAGCTCGACCCCTGGCTCGTGGGTGAGCCCGCCGAACATCACATGGCTCATCCGGCCGAGCTGTGTGCGGACTGCGTCGTCGAGCTCGGGTACGGCGTAGCCGTGAATGGCGCACCACCACGACGACATCGCGTCCACGACCTCGACCAGCTCTGCGTCACGCCGCATCCGCAGTCGTACGCCGCTCGCGGACTCGACCTCGTGGACCGGGGACGCCGTGCTCATCGAGGAGTAGGGGTGCCACAGGTGCGCCCGGTCCCAGTCGAGCAGCCCCTCAACCACCGGCGATCGTCCCGTGCTCGACGCAGGTCGCGGTCCAGGTCCGGGGGATCACCTGCACCACCATCCGGCGGCCACACTGCGTGCAGAACCGCGGCGGCTCCAGCCTCAGACGCGACTCACACACCTCGTGGCCGCCCTCCGCGAACTCACCACCGCAGTGGCCGCAGAACCTCTCGAACGCCGCCACGGGCTCAGAGGGACTCACTCAGCGCCTTGATCGGCATCTTCAGGTCGTCGAGCAGGGTCAGGTCGTCAGCGGGGTCCCGGCCCAGCGTGGTCAGGTAGTTGCCGACGATGACGGCGTTGATCCCGCCGAGCAGGCCCTCGCGGGTGCCGAGGTCGCCGAGGGTGAGCTCGCGGCCACCGCCGTACCGCAGGATCGTGCGGGGCAGGGCCAGGCGGAAGGCGGCGATCGTGCGCAACGCGTCCTTGCTATCCATCAGCGGGAGGTCGCCGAAGGGAGTGCCGGGGCGCGGGTTGAGGAAGTTCAGCGGCACCTCGTTGGGCTCGAGCTCGGCGAGCTGGGCCGCGAGCTCGGCGCGTTGCTCGACGGTCTCGCCCATGCCGACCAGGCAGCCGCAGCACAGCTCCATCCCGGAGGCGCGGACCATCTGGCAGGTGTCCCAGCGCTCCTCCCAGGAGTGCGTGGTCACGACCTGTGGGAAGTAGGAGCGGGCGGACTCGAGGTTGTGGTTGTAGCGGTGCACGCCCATGTCGGCCAGGTCGTCGACCTGTGCCTGGGTGAGCATGCCGAGCGAGGCGGCGACCTCGATGTCGACTGCCTCCTTGATCGCCTTGACACCTTCGCGCATCTGGCTCATCAACCGCTCGTCGGGACCCCGGACGGCCGCAACGATGCAGAACTCGCTCGCGCCCGTGGCGGCGGTCTGCTCGGCGGCCTTGACCAGCTCGGGGATGTTCAGCCAGACCGACCGGACCGGTGAGGTGAACTGGCCGCTCTGGCTGCAGAAGTGGCAGTCCTCGGGACAGCCGCCGGTCTTGATGGACACGATGCCCTCGACCTCGACCTCGGGCCCGCACCATTTCATGCGCACGTCGTGGGCGAGCGCGAGCAGCTCGGGGAGCAGCTCGTCGGAGGACTGGAGCACGGTGAGGATCTGCGACTCGTCCAGCGGCGCACCTCGGTCGAGGACCTGCTCGCGCAGGTCGACCAGCAGGCCTCGGACTTCGGAGCGGGAAAGATCGGTGTGCACTGACATGCCAGTCATTGTTGCCCACGTCGCGGGCGTGGCTGCGACTCGGGCCACTACTGGACGGTCACAAGTGCCGCGAGTGGACTCAGAGGTCGTCGGTGGCGAAGGTGTCGCACCCCTTGATCGTGCCCCCGCTCATTCCCTGGTTGAACCAGCGCACCCGCTGCATGGCCGAGCCGTGGGTGAACGTGTCGGTGTTCACCTGGCCGGACGTCCGCTTCTGGATCCGGTCGTCACCCACGGCCTGGGCCGCGTCGATGGCCAGCTTGATGTCGTCCTGGGTGAGGCCCTCGATGATCGCGTTGCCGTGGCTGTCCTTGGTGTCCTGCGCGCCCCTGGCCCACACCCCGGCAAGGCAGTCCGCCATCAGCTCGACCCGCACGGCGTCGCTCTTCGCGCCCTGCTGGGTGCGGATCTTGCCGAGGACCCCGAGCTGGTCCTCGATGTGGTGGCCGTACTCGTGCGCGATCACGTAGCCGATCGCGAACTTCCCTCCCTTGGCGCCCAGCTGTCCCTGGAGCATGTCCTTGAAGAACGTGGAGTCGAGGTAGACCAACCGGTCGTTCGGGCAGTAGAACGGGCCCATCTCGGCGCCTGCCTGGCCGCACTTCGAGCTGGTCGAGCCCTGGAAGCGGACGGTCTTGATGGGCTCGTACTGTCCGTCTTCCTCGCGCGGATAGGCCTTCGTCCAGTAGTCCTGCACGGAGGTGGTGAACAGGTCGATCGCGCAGGCCTCCGACTTGTTGGCGTCCGCACCGCTGTGGCAGTTGTTCGTGCCGGCCGTGTCGCCGCCCCCGGAGCCGCCGCCGGAGCCGTCGCCCAGGCACTGGGTGAGCACGACGAACAAGATGACGACCACGATCGTGCCGATGCCGATCGTGCCGCCGCTACCGCTCCCTATGGGGATCGGCAGGCGCGTTCCACCGCCGGAGCGGCCCCCGCCTCGCACCTCGATCTGGCTCTGGTCGATCCGGGCCTTCGGGTTGAACCGCACGCGTGTCCCTCTCAGCCTCCGTGGCCTCGTAGACTAGCCACCACCGGCCCTTGAGTACCCCCGCCGGATCCGCCCCATGAGGCGTCCCACGATTCTCTTTCGAAAGCCCTGTCTTGATCACTG
>JBDSXU010000090.1:0-1657 GCA_039926005.1 Marmoricola sp. | reverse complement strand
GTGTCGGTGGAGAAGTACGGCATGCCGGCTCCCGCACCGAAGATCACCACGCGGCCCTTCTCGAGGTGGCGGATGGCGCGACGCGGGATGTAGGGCTCCGCGACCTGCCCCATCGTGATCGCGGTCTGCACCCTCGTCTCGATGCCTTCCTTCTCCAGGAAGTCCTGGAGGGCCAGGCAGTTCATCACGATGCCGAGCATGCCCATGTAGTCAGCGCGGGCACGGTCCATCCCGCGCTGCTGGAGCTCAGCGCCCCGGAAGAAGTTGCCGCCGCCGGTGACGATCGCGACCTCGACCCCGGAGCGCACCACCACCGCGATCTCCTGGGCGATCTTCTGCACGACATCGGGGTCGACACCGACCCGTCCGCCCCCGAACACCTCGCCCGAAAGCTTGAGAAGCACGCGCTTGTACGCCGTCATCCGGTTCCTTTCGTGTTGGGGGAAACCTACTTGAGGGTGCGGCGCCGACGCGAACGAGCGCCATGGTGCGCAAATCCGTTGCTGGGCGCTGTGGAGAGAAGGGTCCTCGACCTCGTCCTGCGCGAGCACGCATCGGCAGAGCAGAAGGCCGGCGCGAGTCGTCGCACCGGCCTTCAACAGAGACTGCAGATGCTCAGGCACCGACCTCGAAGCGGGCGAACCGCTTGACCTGGACGCCAGCGGCGTCCAGGACGGCCTTGACCGACTTCTTGCTGTCCTGCACCGACGGCTGGTCGAGGAGGACGACCTCCTTGTAGAAGCCGTTGAGCCGCCCCTCTGTGATCTTGGCGATCGCCTGCTCGGGCTTGCCCTCCTTGCGAGAGGTGGCCTCGGCGATCGAGCGCTCCTTCTCCACGATGTCGGAGGGGACCTCGTCGCGGGTGAGGTACTTCGGACGCATGGCAGCCACCTGCATGGCGGCGCCCCGCGCTGCGGCCTCGTCTGAGCCGTCGTACTCCACCAGCACACCCACGGCGGGCGGCAGGTCGGAGGAACGACTGTGCATGTAGGCCACGACGGGACCCTCGAACACGGCCACGCGGCCAAGCTCGATCTTCTCGCCGATGCGGATCGCAAGGGCCTTCACGATCTCCTCGACCGTCTGGTCGCCGATCTTGACGGCCTTGAGGGCCTCGGCGTCGCCCGGCCCAGAGGATTTCAGGGCCTCGGCCGCGGCGTCCGCGATCAGCTGGGCGGTCTTGATGAAGTCCTCACCCTTGGCGACGAAGTCCGTCTCGCAGTTCAGCTCGACCAGGGCGGTGCCGGAGGTGGCCACCAGACCGGCGGAGGCGGTGCGCTCGGCACCACGCTCCGCGGCCTTCTTGCCCAGCTTGATGCGGAGCAGCTCGTTGGCCTTGTCGAAGTCGCCGTCGGCTTCCTCGAGCGCCTTCTTGCAGTCCATCATCCCCGCGCCCGTGTGGTCGCGGAGCTTCTTGACGTCGGCGGCGGAGATCGCCACGCTCAGTCCTCCTTCGTCGTCGCGGCCGCGTCCTCGGCGGGAGCGTCAGCGGTGGTGTCGGCGGCGGGTGCCTCCGGGGTCGCCTGAGCAGCGGGCGCGTCCGGGGTCGCCTCGGGAGCCTCGGCGGCCGGGGTCTCCTCGGTCTTCGCGTCCCCACCGGTGGCGGCGACGGCAGCCTTGTCGGCCTCTCCCTGGAGCAGGTCGCGCTCCCAGTCGG
>JBDSXU010000089.1:0-2151 GCA_039926005.1 Marmoricola sp. | reverse complement strand
ACGCCTCGTGGCCCGGGGTGTCGATCAGGGTGATCAGACGCTCGGTGCCGTCGACCTCGGTGTGGACCTGGTAGGCACCGATGTGCTGGGTGATGCCACCGGCCTCCTTGTCGACGACGTTCGCAGTGCGCAGCGCGTCGAGGAGCTTGGTCTTTCCGTGGTCGACGTGACCCATGACGGTGACGACCGGCGGACGTGCCTCGAGCATGCCCTCGTCGCCCTCGTCGGACCCGAACTGCAGGTCGAAGGAGTCCAGCAGCTCGCGGTCCTCGTCCTCGGGGGAGACGACCTCGACGATGTAGTTGAGCTCCTCGCCGATGAGCTGCAGCGTCGCGTCGTTGACCGACTCGGTCGCCGTGACCATCTCGCCCAGGTGGAACAGCATCTGCACCAAAGCTGCCGGGTCGACGCCGATCTTCTCGGCGAAGTCCGTCAGCGATGCGCCGCGAGCCAGGCGAACGGTCTCGCCGTTGCCCTTGCGGACGCGCATGCCGCCAATGGTCGGCGCTTCCATCTGCTCGAACTCTTGACGACGAGCGCGCTTCGACTTGCGTCCACGTCGCGACGGGCCACCGGGGCGTCCGAAGGCGCCCTGGGTGCTGCCGCGCTGACCGGGACGACCGCGTCCGGGACCACCCGGACGTCCGCCGGGAGCTCCACCCGGAGCGCCGCCGGGGCCACCACTCATGCCTGGTGCGCCACCTCCGCCACCGAATCCGCCGCTGCGACCGGGAGGGCCACCGCGAGCGGGAGCACCGCCGGGACCGCCGCGGCCACCGCCGCCGGGACCACCGGGACCACCTGGGCCACGACCGCCGGGACCACCTGGGCTGGGACGTCCACCGGGTCCGCCACCGAAGGCGGCCGGGGACTTGGGCATCATCGCCGGGTTGGGACGGGGCATTGCGTCACGTCCCGCCGAAGGGCGGGGCGGACGCTGGTCACTCGTGCCCGCGCCGGCACCCGGGGCGGCAGGAGCCGCGCCGGGCGTGGGTGCTGGACGGCTGCCCATGCCCTGGGTGGAGGAGAACGGGTTGTTGCCGGGGCGCGGAGCACCTGGACGGGGCGCCCGGGGACCAGGCTTGAAGCCGGAACCGGCGCTCGCGGCCGGGGCCTCCTCGCCACCGTCTGCGTGGGGCTCGACACCGGCCGGTGCTGCGGGAGCCTCTTGGGCCACCTCCGCAGGAGGCTGTGCCACCTCGGGGGCAATGTCGTGTTCGGGCTCCGGCTCGGGAACCGCCTTGACCCGCGGACGGGGACCGGGCGTGAAGCGCGGTGCCGACGGCTCGGCCTTCGCCGCGGGCTGTGCGACCTCCGGCTGCGCGGCCGTGGCCTCGAGAACAGGTGCCTCGGCAGCGGGCTCGGCAGCGGGCTCGGCGGCCTTGGCGGGCGCCTTCTTGGCAGCCTTCTTGGCGGCCTTTGCCTCCGCCTTGGCAAGCAGGTCTGGGCCGTACTTGTCTTCGAACTTCTTCTCGACAGGGGGCTCCACCGTCGAGCTGGGTGCCTTCACGAACTCACCCAGATCGTTCAACATCTTGAGGACGTCCTTCGATGGGACGTCATACTTCTTGGCGAGTTCATGGACTCGGACCTTGGCCACGTGTTTCCTCCTGGTCCGAGTCCCTGGATTTCAGGCAGGGATGCTGCGGACCGCTAGTTGATGTGCACGCTCATCGCGCTGTACTCATTGCGAGGGGTCTCATCGCAGGCTCATGAGCTGATGCTCCAGTTCTTTGGTCGGTGCTGACTCTGGTCGGTGCTGACTAGTGCGGTTCGGTCTGCCCGAGGTGTTCCCTCAACCGCTCGAGGCTCAATGCTCCCCGGACCCCGGCATCATGCCGCAGTGCCCGTGAGAAGGCACGTTTGCGCTCAGCGAGTGCGAGACATTCGGCCGTCGGGTGCAGGTGCGCCCCACGTCCAGGTGCGGTGCCGCTCGGATCGGGTGCGACGAACCAGGATCCAGACTGCGATCCCTCGTGGTCCTCCGCGTCCTTTCCTGCGACGATCCGCAACAACTCACGCTTGGTGGTTCGGACCCGACACCCGATGCACGTCCGTATCGGACCATCGGTGCGCTTCGAGATGTCGAGTTGTGGAACCACCGGCCCACACTGTACCGGGGTGGCGCCGCTAATCCGAACTCGGAGAAGC
>JBDSXU010000088.1:0-4093 GCA_039926005.1 Marmoricola sp. | reverse complement strand
ACGGCGGTCTGGATGGTCATGTGCAGCGAGCCGGCGACGCGGGCTCCGGCGAGCGGCTTGTCGGCGCCGTAGCGCTCCCGCATCGCCATCAGGCCGGGCATCTCGTGCTCGGCGAGCTCGATCTCGGTGCGGCCGTAGTCGGCTGAGGTCAGGTCGGCAACCTTGTAGTCCATGACGTGAAGTCCTTGCTTGCGTGGGGTCTAGGGTCAGCGCACGACGAGGTGCGTCTGCGTCTGACCACGATCTCGTGCGAAAGGCGCAACGCAGAGTGTATGCCCAGGGTTTGCGCCACCCAACCCGTCAGGCCGGCTCGCTCTCCCGACGCAGGTCGGGCTCGAGATAGATCGCTCCCGCGGTGGGTTCGGCCTCCCGGATGGCCATCTCGGCGGCGTCGATGGCGCGGGCGACCTCGGCGGCCGAATCCGACCCGGTCACCGCGATCTTGGCGGCCACCAGCAACTCGTCGGGCCCGAGGTGCAGCGTCTTCATGTGGATCACGCTGTCGACCCCGAGACTCGCCTCGATCGCGCCCCGGATACGGGTCTGGGCCTCCGGCGACGCAGCCTCCCCGAGCAGCAGGCTCTTGGTCTCCACGGCGAGGACGACGGCCACGGCCACCAGGAGCAGCCCGATCAGGCCGGTGCCGATCACGTCGAAGATCGGCTCCTTGGTGATCAGGGTCAGCCCGACGCCGAGCAGCGCGAGCGTCAGCCCGACCAGCGCAGCGAGATCCTCGAGCAGGATCACGGGCAGCTCGGGTGCCTTGGCCCGGCGGATGAACTGCACCCAGGAGGTCACACCGCGGTCCTTGTTGGCCTCGCGGATGGCCGTGCGGAAGCTGAAGCTCTCCATGGCGATGGCGACGCCCAGCACCAGGAGCGGCACCCACCACCAGCGTCCGTCGAGCTGACCGAGGTCGCCCGGGTGCTCGTGGACCTCGTGCCACTTGTGGTAGGCCTCGTAGAGCGCGAACAGGCCGCCGACGCTGAACAACACGATGGCCACGATGAACGAGTAGATGTAGCGCTCGCGTCCGTAGCCGAAGGGGTGCTCAGGGGTCGCGTCCTTGAGGGCCTTGCGTCCACCGAGGAGGAGCAGCAGCTGGTTGCCGGAGTCGGCCACCGAGTGGATTGCCTCGGCGAGCATGGAGGAGGACTGGGTCAGCGCGAACGCGAGGAACTTCGTCAGTGCGATGCCGGTGTTGGCCAGCAGCGCCGCCACCACTGCCTTGGTGCCACCTTCGGTTGCCATGACGTGAGGGTACCGGCGGCAGGACCGCTCAGGCGTCGAGGCCGAGCTGGAGGTACGCCGCGACATACATCCCGGTGGAGAGCATCGCGGCGTAGCGGGCCACGTCGCCCTCAGCCTCCGAGGAGATCGTCTCGACACGTACGCCGTGCGCCTGCGCCATCTCCTCGAGGCGCTCACGGGTCACGCGCACCGCAGGGTCCAGTGACCCGTCGTCGAGCAGGACCAGTGCCGGACGACGTTCGGGGCCGCCATCGGCGAAGGGGTCCGCGAACACGTCGGCCGGGGTGGCCGCGGCCAGCACGGGCAGCAGGTGCTCGGCATCCGCGGCCAGGGCGGTCCGGCCGGTGGCGCGGCGCACGGACTCAGCGATCCGGCGACCGGCGCGGGCGGCCAGCACGGTCCCGCCCCAGAAGATCGGGTTGGAGTCCGCGATCGCGATGGCCAGGATCTTGGCGGGGTTCACCGCGATGTCACGGTGGGGACCAGAGCTGATGGCCACCTCGACCAGGGCCGCGGCGATCACGTCGGGGTCGGTCTGCGGGCCGAGGTGGACGCGGTCGAGGAGGTCGAGGACCACGACCGCGACGGCGAGCTGGTCACCGGTCTGCGTGGGCAGCACGGTGGCGTACCGGCCCTGGGCGTGGTTGGCGACCAGCGAGGTCTCGGGAGCAGCCACGACGAGCTGGCACCCGCGACGTACGGCCTCGGCAACGGCCCTGGCAGTGGCCGGGTCACGTCCCTCCGGCGCGAGCACGACTACCAGGTCGAGGCTGCCGGCCCATCCGGGCAGCCCGAGTCCCGGCCAGGCGACGAACGGCACCGGGCAGACCGGCTCGAGCACGGCCCGCAGCAGGCGGGAGTCGGGGCCGGCGGCGACCACCGCACGCGGACGGGAGTCGGAGAGGCGCTCCACCGCCACTGCGACGGCCTCCTGCGCGGCAACCGCCTCGCGGCGTACGCGCGCGCCGCCTTCGGCGAGGTAGCGCAGTCGAACGTCGGCACGCGAGAGCGCCACCGCGTCGTCGAGTAGCCCATCATCGAAAGTCATTGGGGCTTGCGGGCCTCGTCGACGAGAAGCACCGGGATGTCGTCGCGCACCGGGTAGGCCAGGCCGCATCCGACACAGACCAGCTCGGAGGCTGCCTCGTCCACGGCCAGCGACTGCCGACAGGCGGGGCACACGACCACGTCGAGGAGATGGCTGTCCAGGTTCATAGAACGCTCCTTGAGATCACGGCCAGGATCTCGTCGCGGATCTGGACCATGGTGGCTTCGTCCTTCCCCTCTGCGTTGAGCCGCAGCAGGGGTTCGGTGTTGGACGCGCGAACATTGAACCACCAGTCGGCGTGGATGACGGACAGGCCGTCGAGGTGGTCCACCTCCACGTCGGAACGCGCGGCCCAGGTCTCCTCGAGCTCGGCCACCACGGCCTGCTGGTCGTCGACCTCGGAGTTGATCTCACCGCTGGCGACGTGCCGGGCGTAGGGCCGGAGCACCTCCGACAACGGTTCGTCTCCCTGCGCCAACGCAGCCAGTGCGTGCAGCGCTGCCAGCATCCCCGAGTCGGCGCGCCAGAAGTCGCGGAAGTAGAAGTGCCCGGAGTGCTCGCCACCGAAGACCGCATCGGTCTCGGCCATCTGCGCCTTGATGTAGGAGTGGCCGACGCGGGTCCGCACCGGGTGGCCGCCGAGCTCGCGGACGATCTCGGGCACACCGCGTGAGGTGATCAGGTTGTGGATGACCGTGGAGCCGGGGTGCCTGACCAGCTCGCGGGCAGCGATCAGGGCAGTCAGGACGCTCGGGCTGACCAGCTCACCGCGCTCGTCGACCAGGAAGCACCGGTCGGCGTCACCGTCGAAGGCGAGACCGATGTCGGCGCCGGTCTCGACGACCTTGGCCTGCAGGTCGACCAGGTTGGCCGGATCGATCGGGTTGGCCTCGTGGTGGGGGAAGGACCCGTCGAGCTCGAAGTACAGCTCCACGACGTCGGCATCGACCTGCCCCAGCACCGCGGGAGCCGTCAGGCCGGCCATCCCGTTGCCGGCGTCGACGACGACCGCCAGGTGACGGCCGGTCACGGGTGCCAGTTCGAGGAGGTAGGACGCGTAGTCGGCCAGCACGTCCATCTCGGAGATCGTGCCGGGCCGCTGCGCCGTGGCGGTCTCGCCACCGGCAACCCGGTCGCGGATCTCGACCAGACCGGTCTCCTTGCCGATCGGAGAGGCGAACGCACGACACAGCTTGATGCCGTTGTACTGCGCCGGGTTGTGGCTCGCGGTGAACATCGCGCCCGGTTGCTCGAGCCGGCCGGAGGCGAAGTAGACCTCGTCCGTGGAGGCGAGCCCGATGAGGGTCACCTCGGCCCCGGCCTCGGCGGCTCCGCCCGCGAAGGCCTGCGACATGCCCGGCGAGGACGGCCGCATGTCGTGGCCCACCACGACGCGCTCGGCACCGGTGACCACGACGAACGCGTTGCCCACCCTGCGGGCCAGGTCCTCGTCGATCTGGTCGGGCACGGTTCCCCGGACGTCGTACGCCTTGAAGATCGCGGCAAGGTTGGCTGGGTCATTGGTCGCCGACATGCCTCAACCCTATCGACGCGGCAGCGTGGAGCGTTCAGTCCTCGGACCGCAGGGCGTGCAGGTGACCGCGGCGAGTGCCCTCAGGCGGTCGGACGGGGTTGCGCGGCACTTCGACCGGCCGCGGTTGGGCCGCCTCGCGGACCGCGTCGGCCAGGGCCAGGAGATCGTCCGAGGTGGGACCCTGATGGTCGTCGTTGGCGAGCCGGAGCACCTCCCACCCCCTGGGTGCGGACAGACCTTCGCTGTGGCGGTCGCAGAGG
>JBDSXU010000087.1:0-3106 GCA_039926005.1 Marmoricola sp. | reverse complement strand
GTCGGAAGACCTTGCCGGCACCCTCCTCGTCGAGATCGACGTGCATGCTCGGCACGAACGAGGCGTCCGCGGAGTCGTAGTCGACCCCCGCAGCCTGCAGCGCCGTACGCACTGCGACCAGGTCGGTTGCCTCGCTGACCACCTCGAAGGACTCCCCGAGATCGTTGACGTCCTCGGCACCCGCATCGAGGGCGGCCTCGAGGACGTCGTCCTCGGTGACCTTCTTGCCCTCCTGCTCGGTCGGCACGATGACCACGCCCTTGCGGTTGAACATGTAGGAGACCGAGCCAGGATCCGCGAGCGAGCCGCCGTTGCGGTTCATCGCGGTGCGGACCTCCATCGCGGCCCGGTTCTTGTTGTCGGTGAGGCACTCGATCAGGAAGGCAACCCCGTTGGGTCCGTAGCCCTCGTACATGATCGTGGTGTAGTCGGCCCCGCCGGCCTCGGCGCCTGACCCGCGCTTGACGGCGCGGTCGATGTTGTCGTTGGGGACCGAGGACTTCTTGGCCTTCTGGATGGCGTCGTAGAGCGTCGGGTTGCCGGTGACGTCGCCACCCCCCATCCGGGCTGCGACCTCGATGTTCTTGACGAGCTTCGCGAACATCTTGCCGCGACGGGAGTCGATGACGGCCTTCTTGTGCTTGGTCGTCGCCCACTTGGAGTGCCCAGACATGACGTGAGTTCCTTTCCTGGCCTCAGCTGGCCGAGCCCTGGCTTGCGGTGACAGTGCGTGCGACCAGGTCGCAGAAGAGGCGGTGGATTCGCACGTCGGTACCCACCTCGGGGTGGAAGGACGTGGCCATCAACGGCCCCTGCCGGACCGCGACGATCCTACCCACGGCCTCGCCTGCACCCACACGCGCGAGCACCTCGACCTCCGGACCGACGTCCTCGACCCACGGGGCGCGGATGAAGACCGCGTGCACCGGATCATCGAGGCCGGCGAAGTCGAGCCGGCCCTCGAAGGAGTCGACCTGGCGCCCGAAGGCGTTGCGGCGCACCGTGATGTCGAGCCCCCCGAGAGTCTCCTGGTCAGCGGTGCCGTCCTCGACGCGGTCGGCCAGCAGGATCATGCCTGCGCACGTCCCGAAGGTGGGCATCCCGGCGGCGATGCGCTGCTGCAGCGGCTCGAACAGGTCGAAGATGCGGGCCAGCTTGGACATCGTGGTGGATTCGCCACCCGGGATGACGAGCCCGTCGCAGGCGTCGAGCTCGGCGGGTCGGCGTACGGCAAGGGCGGCGTAGCCGAGAGAATCAAGCACGGCCAGGTGTTCGCGGACGTCGCCCTGAAGGGCGAGCACACCGATGCGTGCCGGGGTCATGTCGACCCCGCACGTCCCGATGGGATGCCTCCCCCGCGGTGGCACCCCACCGGGACTAGGTGGGTTGATCGCATGAAGCGATGCAAGCACTATGATGAGGGCAAACAGGGATAGATGTCATGATTTTGGACAAATCACCTAAATACGCTATTTCGGGCAACGAGCGGATATCGTCACCAGCCGCGGTCGGCGAGCCGGTGTGGCTGCGGGATCTCCTCGACGTTGATCCCGACCATCGCCTCACCGAGCCCGCGGGAGACCTTCGCGATCACGTCGGGATCGTCGAAGAAGGTCGTCGCCTTGACGATCGCCACGGCACGCTCGACCGGGTTTCCCGACTTGAAGATCCCGGAGCCGACGAACACGCCCTCGGCGCCGAGCTGCATCATCATGGCCGCGTCCGCGGGGGTGGCGATGCCGCCGGCGGTGAACAGCACGACGGGCAGCTTGCCGCTCGCGGCGACCTCCGTGACCAGGTCGTACGGCGCCTGCAGCTCCTTCGCGGCGACGTAGAGCTCGTCCTCCGACAGTGCGCCCAGGCGGCGGATCTCACGTCGGATGGTGCGCATGTGGGTGACCGCGTTCGACACGTCGCCGGTGCCGGCCTCCCCCTTGGACCGGATCATCGCCGCGCCCTCGGTGATCCGGCGCAGCGCCTCACCCAGGTTGGTGGCCCCGCACACGAACGGGACGGTGAACGCCCACTTGTCGATGTGGTTGGCGTAGTCGGCGGGCGTGAGCACCTCGGACTCGTCGACATAGTCGACACCGAGGCTCTGCAGCACCTGCGCCTCGACGAAGTGGCCGATGCGGGCCTTGGCCATCACCGGGATGGAAACGGTCTCGATGATGCTCTCGATCATGTCCGGGTCGCTCATCCGCGAGACGCCGCCCTGCGCACGGATGTCGGCAGGGACGCGCTCGAGGGCCATCACGGCCACGGCACCCGCGTCCTCGGCGATCTTCGCCTGCTCAGCGGTGACCACGTCCATGATCACGCCGCCCTTGAGCATCTCGGCCATGCCGCGCTTGACGCGCGAGGTGCCTCGCTCAGGGGAGCTCTGGGGGATCGATGAAGGGATGTCAGCCATGGCCGAATCGTACGTCCGCGAGCACCTCTCCCCGCACCCGGCCGGTCAGTCCTCGCCGGCCTCCGAGAGCGCTTGCTTGCGCACCATCAGGATGCGTCGTACGACGGTCTCGGTGTTGGCCAGGGCGAGGACCCAGAGCGTCAAGTACAGGAGCACCGGCAGGTCGAAGAGCCCGCTAAGTCCGGTGGCGACCAGGATCGCGACGAGTCGGTCGGCCCGCTCGGCGAGCCCACCCTTGGCATCCATGCCCAGCGACTCCGCGCGTGCCCGGGCATAGCTGGTGACGGCTCCCATCACCAGGCAGTAGAGCGAGAGGCACAAGTAGAGGTAGTTGTCTCCCGGGCCGGCGAAGTAGAGCACCAGCCCGCCGAAGATGGCACCGTCACCGATGCGGTCGAGTGTCGAGTCGAAGAACGCGCCGAACTTCGAGGTCCGGCCGGTCGCACGCGCCATCGCCCCGTCGATGAGGTCGCTGAACACGAACGCGGTGATGACGAGAACGCCGACGAGCAGCTCGCCCTGGGGGAAGAACACCAGAGCGCCCGCCGAGACCCCCAGGGTGCCGACGAGCGTGACTGCGTCGGGGCTGATGCCCAGCCTGATGAAGGTGTTGACGAACGGCGCCAACATGACGCTCTGCCAGAAGTGCTTGAACCTGTCCAACATGACGCGAGGAGGCTACGCCCGAGGGGA
>JBDSXU010000086.1:0-10046 GCA_039926005.1 Marmoricola sp. | reverse complement strand
TCCCGCGTGATGCTCTCCCGCGGGTGCTCGAGGTCATCTCCGACGTGCTGCCGCTGTCCTACGCCGTCGACGCGATGCAGACGGTCGCCGCCTCGACCGAGACGGCCGACGTCTGGGCGAACATCGCCCTGGTCGCGGCGTACGCCCTGGCCGGGCTCGCGTTGGGCGCCCTCACGCTGCAACGCCAGTCCGCCTGACCCCAAACAACTCGCCGAGGCGTCGCATATTTCCGTCCCGAGACCGCCGAGGCGTCGCCTATTTTCCGGCCCCAAGACAATCTGCGACGCCTCGGCGATTTCTTGGGCGATCGGGGCGCAGGTAACGTGTTCGGGAATCACACGTCCCGGAGGAATCTCTTGCTACGACACGTCCTTCTGATGCTGGCCAGGAGCCGTCAGGTCAAGGAAATCGTCACCCGTATGCCCGTGAGCAGCGGCATCGTCAACCGCTACGTCCCCGGTGAGGAGACGGCCCAGGCGGTCGACGCCAGCCGTGCGCTCATCGAGGACGGGCTGCACGTCTCCCTCGACTTCCTCGGCGAGGACACGCTCGACGAGGCGCAGGCCGAGTCGACCGTGGTTGCCTACCTCGACCTCCTCGACGGCCTCAGCCACGCCGGACTCGCGCGCAACGCCGAGGTGAGCGTGAAGCTGTCTGCGATCGGCCGGTCGCTGCCGGAGACCGGCCCCAAGCTGGCGACCGAGAACGCCCGCAGGATCGCTCGCGCCGCCCGCAACGCCGGCACCACGGTCACCCTCGACATGGAGGACCACACCACCACCGACGGCACGCTGGCCACGCTGCACGAACTGCGCAAGGACTTCCCGGAGACCGGGGCGGTCGTTCAGGCCTACCTCTACCGCACCGAGCAGGACTGTCGCGCGCTCGCCTACGAGGGCAGCCGGGTCCGGCTCTGCAAGGGCGCCTACAAGGAGCCCGAGGACGTCGCCTACCAGGAACGGCACGCCGTGGACAAGTCCTACGTGCGCTGCCTCAAGGTGCTGATGGCAGGTGAGGGCTACCCGATGGTGGCCACCCACGACCCGCGGCTGGTCAGGATCGCGTCCGCGCTGGCCACGCGCAACGGCCGGATGCCCGGGACCTATGAGTTCCAGATGCTCTACGGCATCCGCGGCGACGAGCAGAAGCGCCTCGCCGCAGCAGGCGAGAAGGTCCGCGTCTACCTGCCCTACGGCCAGGAGTGGTTCGGCTACTTGATGCGAAGGCTCGCCGAGCGACCCCAGAACCTGACATTCTTCCTGCGTTCACTCGTCTCCCAGAAGTAGTCCTCCCCAGGAGGTCTCGCCCCCAGAAGGGACAGCCATGACCGTCGCGATCATCGGTGCCGGAGTGATGGGCGAGGCATTACTTTCAGGGTTGATCAGGGGCGGTCACGACCTCGCCGACCTGATGGTCGGGGAGAAGCGCCCCGAGCGGGCCGCCGAGCTCCGTGAGAAGTACGCCGTGCAGGTGGTCGCCAACACCGACGCTGCCTCCCGGGCCGACACGGTCGCCCTGGTGGTCAAGCCGCAGGACATGGGCGAGGTCCTCACCGAGATCGCCCCCCACCTGCGCGCTGGTCAGGTGCTGATCAGCCTCGCTGCCGGCATCACCACCCGCTACATCGAGAGCCACATCCCCGACGGCATCGCCGTCATCCGCGTCATGCCCAACACGCCCGCGTTGGTCGATGAGGGGATGGCCGCGATCTCCGCCGGCTCCCACTGCGACGAGGAACACCTCGAGCTGGCCGAGCGGATGCTCTCGGTCACCGGTCGCGTGGTGCGTGTCCCGGAGAAGCAGCAGGACGCGGTCACGGCGATCTCCGGGTCGGGACCGGCCTACCTGTTCTTCGTCGTCGAGGCCATGATCGAGGCCGGCGTACACCTCGGCCTGCCGCGCGGCACCTCCACCGAGCTCGTCGTACAGACACTGGTGGGATCGGCCAAGCTGCTGCGCGAGACCGGGGAGCACCCGACGATCCTGCGCGAGCGCGTCACCTCTCCAGGGGGTACGACGGCCGCGGCGATCCGGCAGCTCGAGAACCACAAGGTCCGAGCGGCGTTCATCACGGCCATGGAGGCCGCACGCGACCGGTCGGTCGCACTCGCCAACAGCGATGACTGAGCGGCCCCTCGACCGACCGCTCGACCGGGGCCTCGTGCCCGAGCGCCGCCTGCCGCTGTGGCACGCGGGGATCGTCTTCGTCGTGCTCACGGCCCTCTACTCGGCGATCTCCTTCCAGCAGTACCGCCAGATGAACGCGTTCATCTTCGACCTCGGGTTCTTCGAGTCGATCGTCCGCGACTATGCGACCGGCCACCTGCCGAGCCTGCAGGTCACCGACACCACGACCGCGGCGCTGCACTTCAGCCCAGCCCTGGCCCTGCTCGCTCCGCTGGTGATGGTGGTGTCCTCCCCGCTGACCATCCTGTTCGCGCAGGCGGTGGCCGTCGCCGCGGGTGTGGTGCCGCTGATGCGTGCCGCGGGCGCGGGCGCGTTGGCATGGGTGGTCGCGGTCAGCTATGGCCTCGCCCCCGGCTTCGGTGCCCTGATCGGGTTCGACTTCCACGAGGTGGCGCTGGGGGTGCCAATCATTTCGTTGAGCATGGCGGCGATGCTGCGCGCCGATCACCGCGCGGCTGTGCTCTGGGCACTGGCGCTGATCCTGGTGAAGGAAGACCTCGGCCTCACCATCGCCGCGCTCGGCGTGGTGGTCGTCCTGCGCGGCTCGCGCCGGTGGGGTGCCTTCGCGGTGGTGTTCGGCGCGGTCTCCTTCCTGGTCATCCAGGGATGGGTGCTGCCCGCCGTCAATGCCGACCCTGCAGGCTTCGCCGAGAAGTACGCCCCGGCGGGCCCGGCGGAGGCGCTGCGGATCCTCGGCGAGGGCCTGCACTCCAAGGTGCGCACCGTGCTCTTCCTGCTCATCCCCACGGGCCTGGTGGCGCTGCGCTCACCGTTGTTGCTGTTCGTTGCCCTGCCGACCTTCGGGTGGCGGTTCCTATCCGAGCGGCAGACCTACTGGGACCCGTGGTACCAGTACGACGCCATCCTCGTGCCGATCGCCGTCGCCGCGATGATCGAGGGGGCGCGCCTGCTCCACGGCCGGGTCCGGTGGGCGGCGCTGGGAGCGGCCCTCGTCGGCACCGCGGCGCTCCTCCCGCAGCCGCTGCTGGGATTCGCGCAGGCGTGGCACGTCGACTTCTGGCACGCGCCGTCGCGGGTGGCGGCGGTCGACCGCGCGCTCGACAAGATCCCGGACGACAGCTTGGTCGCGGCCTCGGACGACCTGGGTGCCCGCATCGCGCTGCGTACCGAGCTCTACCTCGTCGGGGACACGATCGCTCCGGACGGTCCGCCGACGCCGGCCTCAGCGCTCGACGACGTCGAGTGGGTGGCGTTCGACCAGCGGTGGTACGTCTACCCGACTCCCGCCTGGAGGGGCTTCGCGCGGTTGCTGAGCACCGGTGACTTCATCGTGGTGGCGCAGGTCGACGGGGTCGTCGTCGCCCGGCGGCGGCCCGGCGAGTAGCGTCCCGGACATGGATGATCCGACCTGCCGCGCCTGCGTGGTGTACGACGAGTCGCTCACCTCCTACGACTTCGGGCCCACGCACCCGATGAACCCGATCCGGGTGGACCTCACCATCTCGCTCGCCGAGCAGCTCGGCGTACTCAAGCAGCTGGCGCGGGTGCCCGCTCCGGACGCCACCGAGGACGACCTCGAGACCGTGCACGACCCGGCAATGATCGAGGCGGTGATGGCCGCGAGCGCCGAGCCGAAGGGGGCCCACGTCAAGTTCGGGCTCGGCAGCGAGGACAACCCGACTTTCCCCAAGATGCACCAGGCCTCGCGCCATATCGTGGGCGCGACCCTCGAGGCTGCCCGACAGGTGTGGTCGGGCCGGGTGGACCACGCCGCCAACATCTCCGGTGGCCTGCACCACGCGATGCCCGACCGGGTGAGCGGCTTCTGTGTCTACAACGACGTCGCCGTCGCCATTCGCTGGCTGCTCGCCAACGGGGCCCGGAAGGTTGCCTACGTCGACGTGGACGTGCACCACGGTGACGGCGTGGAGAGCATCTTCTACAACGACCCCCGGGTGCTCACGATCTCCCTGCACGAGACCGGACAGATGCTCTTCCCCGGCACCGGCTTCCCGGCCGACTCGGGAGGTCCCGGAGCGCTCGGGTCGGCAGTCAACGTGGCTCTGCCGCCGGGAACCTCCGACGCCGGCTGGCTGCGCGCCTTCCATGCCGTGGTCCCGCCGTTGTTGAGGGAGTTCGCGCCAGACGTGCTCGTCACCCAGCAGGGCTGCGACAGCCATCGCGACGACCCGTTGGCGCATCTGGCCCTGAGCGTCGACGGGCAGCGCGCGAGCTACCTCGCGCTGCACGACCTGGCCCATGAGGTCGCGTCGGGTCGGTGGGTCGCCGTCGGCGGAGGCGGCTACGCGGTCGTGGACGTGGTGCCGCGGGCGTGGACGCATCTGTTGGCCGTGGTCTCGGGCAGGCCGATGCCCACCGAGATCGAGACCCCGGACTCCTGGCGTGAGGAGATCCGCGAGCGGCTCGCGGTGGCCGCCCCGTTCCAGATGACAGACGGGCGCAACCCGGCCTACCGTGACTGGTCGCAGGGCTACGACCCGGACACCTGGCTCGATCGTGCGATCCAGGAGACCCGCGACTCCGCGTTCCCCTACAACGGGCTGGATCCGCACCACTGAGGGTGATTTCCACCGGTTGGCAAGGAGCCACGCCGGAGTCTCACCCTTCACTTTGGGGAATCTCTGGCACATAGGTCACATTGGACCTATATTTCTCTCAAACGCGCGCGAGGCTCACGACGATGACGTCGAGGGACGTGCGAGAGAAGAAAGTACGGTGCGCCATGCCTACGAACGACATCTCCGAGGTGAAGTTCCTGACCGTCGCCGAGGTGGCTGCGGTGATGCGCGTTTCAAAGATGACCGTCTATCGCCTCGTCCACAATGGAGAGCTCCCCGCCGTACGCGTCGGGCGCTCCTTCCGGGTCAGCGAGGAAGACGTGAACGAGTACCTCCGGACCAGTTTCTTCCACGCCGGCTGACCACGCCGGTTGACCACGCCGCTTGACCTCCGGCTGACCGCCGGCTGACCGCACCGGTCGGCAGTGTGCTGCCCAGTGGTTGAGCGCCTGGGTCGATTCGGCTCCACTGCTGAGGACCGATAGGCTGTGACCTTCGCACAGGGGGAGGCCCAGGGCTCCCTCTTCACATATGGATGGGTCAAAACGTGGGTTCTGTCATCAAGAAGCGCCGCAAGCGCATGGCGAAGAAGAAGCACCGCAAGTTGCTGAAGAAGACGCGGGTTCAGCGTCGCCGTCTCGGCAAGTAGGCGCGACCCACTCCACCACCATGGGACAGGTTGTACTCGTCACCGGCGTTGCCGGCGATCTCGGGCGTCGCTTCGCGGCGCAGCTGTCTCGATCGCCGGGCGTCGAGCGCGTCATCGGCGTGGATGTGGTGCCGCCTCGCGGTGAAATGGCGCGCGCGGACTTCGTCCGTGCCGACATCCGCAACCCGGTGATCGCCAAGGTGATCGTCCGCGAGCGCGTCGACACGGTCGTGCACACGAGCGTGGCGGCGACCCCTGCCGCCGCCGGTGGGCGCACCTCCACCAAGGAACTCAACGTCATCGGGACGATGCAGCTCCTGGCGGCCTGCCAACAGGCGCCTGACGTGAGCAAGCTCGTGTTGAAGTCCAGCGCCGCTTTCTACGGTGCCTCCAACCGCGACCCGGCGATGTTCACCGAGGGCATGAGCGCCAAGCGACTGCCCGGCAGTGGCTTCGCCAAGGACGTCAACGAGGTGGAGTCCTACACCCGCGGGTTCGCCCGTCGGCGTCCCGATGTCGCGGTGACGATGCTGCGCTTCGCCAATGTGATCGGTCCCCACATCACCTCGGCGATGACCGGCTACTTCCGCCTGCCGGTGATCCCCACGGTGCTCGGCTTCAACCCCCGGTTGCAGTTCCTCCACGAGAACGACGCCCTCGACGTGCTCGAGCACGCGACCGGGAGCGACGTGACGGGGACCTTCAACGTCGCCGGCGACGGGGTCCTCACCCTGGCCCAGGCCGTACGCCGCATCGGCCGGCCCTCGTTCCCACTTCCGGGCTTCGCCGTCCCGGCGTTCGGATCGGCGATTCGCCAGACCCGCGTCGCGGACTTCTCGCCCGAGCAGGTCGCGTTCCTGACCTTCGGGCGCGGCCTCGACACCACCCGGATGCGTCGTATCCTGGGCTTCGAGCCCTCCTTCACCACCGCCCAGGCGTTCGCCGACTTCGCCGGGTCGCTCACCCCGGGCGTCCTCGGTGCCTCCCGGGTGCGCGCCACCGAGTCGGCCCTGATGGGTGCCCTGACCCCAAGAAGAGGTGTTGACCGTGGGTGACGCCGAGATCATCCCGATCGGGACGCGTGGCAGGCCCGGCCGGGGCACGGGCGAGAAGAGACCGTCCTCCAACAGTCGGAGCCTGGCCGCGAAGAGCCCGGCCCGGACGCCTACCAGCCCTGAGGCCGACGCGGCCGACGCGGCCGACAAGACGCCGGCCAGTCCCACACGGACCCCGCCCGCCGCCCACGAGCAAGCCGTCGAGAAGCCGGCCCGAACCACGAGCGTCTCGGCCAACCGCACCGGCCCGGCCAAGCCCTGGCCGGCCGCCGGGCAAGCCCCGGAGCAGCCTCGGATGATTCCTCAGCGGAAGGGGTCGCGGGCCACGCCTCCCGCCGACGAGCAACCGACCGTCCTCCCGACCCGTGCGCCGGTCACCGCGGACCACCGGCACCCGACGCCCGGCATCGCGCCCCTGGAGTGGCTCTCCGCGCTGACCTCCGCCTCCAAGGAGCTGTTCGGGGAGAGCTGGGAGCCCCGGCTGGCCGAGTTCCTCGCGTTCCTGCGCAGGCGCCTGACCGGCGAGTTCACCGTCGACGACTACGGCTTCGACCAGGAGGTCACCGAGAAGTTCCTGCTGGCGGCGATCAGACCGATTGCCCGCAAGTGGTTCCGCATCGAGGTGCGCGGCGCGGAGAACATTCCTGCCGAGGGCGGAGCGCTCATCGTGTCGAACCACTCCGGCACGATTCCCCTGGACGGACTGATGACGGCGGTCAGCATCCGTGACTACACCAGCCGGTTCCTGCGCCCGCTCGGCGCCGACCTGGTCTTTCGGCTCCCGATCATCGGTGACCTCGCCCGCAAGGGGGGCGCCACCCTGGCCTGCAACGAGGACGCCGAGCGGATGTTGCGCGGCGGCGAGCTCGTGGGTGTCTGGCCCGAGGGGTTCAAGGGCATCGGCAAGCCGTTCGGTGAGCGCTACAAGCTCCAGCGCTTCGGTCGCGGTGGCTTCGTCGCGGCGGCCATCCGGACCGGCGTACCCATCATCCCGACGTCGGTCGTCGGCGCCGAGGAGATCTACCCGCTCGTGGGCAACATCCCCTCACTGGCCCGGTTGCTCGGCATTCCCTACCTGCCGATCACGCCGCTGTTCCCGTTGCTCGGACCACTGGGTCTGATCCCGCTGCCGTCAAAGTGGCTGATCGAGTTCGGCGAGCCGATCCGCACCGACGAGTACGACGTGGGCACAGCCGACGACCCGATGCTCGTCTTCAACGTCACCGACCAGGTGCGCGAGTCGATCCAGCAGACGCTCTACACGCTCCTGATGAAGCGCAAGTCCGTCTTCTCCTGAACCTGTTCTCCCAGGACATGCGAGAAGGCCGCGCGGTTGAGCGCGGCACCCGGCACCCCATCGGGGGAGCCGGAGAGGCGACCGATCGATCAGGGGAGCAGGTCGTCCGTGGTCTTGTCGACCGAGTCGGTGAGACCCTTCACCGTGGTCTCGAGCGGGGTCTTCTGGCCCTGCGTGATCTTCGTGGTGACGGAGTCGACGCTCCCGGTCACGCCCGAGACCAGGTCCTTGACGGCCACGCCGGAGGAGAGCGACGGGACGAGCTTTCCGTCCGCGGTGATCGTGCTGGTCACCGGTTTGTCACCGGAGACCGATGGCACGCCGGAACCCGAGCCGACGTCGCTGGGGTCGATCTTCGGGATCTTGCCGGCTGACTCCTCGGCCGCCGCCTTCAGGGCCGCGAGCTGCACGGCGACTCGCGCCGCCCGGGTGTCCCTGATGTCGATCGCGGCCTGGGAGACGGGCCGAGCCAGGAGGTTGTGGGCCGTCGCTGCGCCGGCACCGGCGGAGAGAGCTGCCGGCGTGGCGACGGTGGCTGCCGGTCCGCAGGATCCACACAGGAGCCGGGCCTGCTGGTCGATGTCGGCCAAGGTGTCTGCGGCATCGACCAGGGAGGCGTCGGTGGTGGCCGAGGTGCCGGACAACGCGGCGATGCCGGCCATCTGCTTGGCGGTGAAGGTGCGGACGGTGGTGATGTCCTCGGTGTCGCCGCTGGCCTGGTAGGCCGTGAACAGCTTGGCCGACCCGGAGTCGGCGGACCCGCGGAAGGAGTCGATGGTCGTCGAGATCAGCTCGGCGTCGGGGGATCCCTGGGCCTGGAGCGAACGCACCTCGTCGAGACGGGTGGCTGCCTGGTCGAGCAGCCCCTTGCCCTTGCCGACGTCGCCCAGTCGGACGGCGGTCTCGGCCTGTTCCACGCCGCGCTTGATCGGGTAGAGGCCCTCACCGGGCAGCGAGGAGGAGGCTGCTGCGGCCATGCCGGCGGTGCCGCCGAGGATGACGAGTGAGGCGGCCACGGTGCCGAGGCGACGGTTGGTCCGCTGGCGCGTCGGGGGGCGATCGCGGATGACGGACGGCGCGACGACCAGCTCGGTCCGGGCAGCCGTCATCAGACGCGACCTGAGGTCACCCACGAAGTCGGCACGCGGAAGAACCTCGGGCCGGGTGCGCAGCATGCCGACCGTGTCGAGGAGGTCGGCGTAGCGGTCGGTGGCTGCGGGCGTCGCCGTACCACGCAGAACCCGGTCGAACTCCTCAGCCGCGCGCTGAGCGGGGAAGAGGGGTGTCATGGAAGCGTTCCTGAACTCTGGGAGCTCGTGCCCGGTCGACCACCGGAGAAACGGCCGGTCGGCGTGCACTCTGTCATCCACCACAACGAGGGGGTTGTCAGCGAGGTTATGGCGTTCTGGAAACTTCCCATGGTGGACACTCAGGCCATTCCATCAGGCAAGATGCCCGCCAGATTGCGTACGCCGCGCAGCTGCAGCTGCTTGACCGCGCCGGAGCTGCGACCGAGGATCTCGGCGGTCTCGGCGATGGAGAGACCCTGCAGGAAACGCATCACCAGGCACTCGCGCTGCTCGGTCGGCAGCTCGCTCAGCGCTTCGAGCAACGCCTCGTTGGTGAGTGAGGCGAGAACCGCTGACTCGGGGCCCTCGGTGGTGCTGTCGAGGGTGCTCATGTCCTCGGTGGTGCGCTCCAGGCGAGTGCGTCCGGCCTTGAAGTGGTCGGTGGTCAGGTTGCGCGCGATGGTCATCAACCAGGCGCCGAAGTCCTTGCCCTGCCACCGGAAGGTGCTCATCGAGCGCAACGCCCGGAAGAAGGTCTCCGCCGTGAGGTCCTCGGCCAGCGGCACCGAGCCCAGCCGGTAGTAGAGGAAGCGATAGACGCTCGCGTGGTAGTGGTCATAGAGCAGGCCGAACGCCTCCGAGTCACCCTTGCGGGCGAGCTCGACCAGCGCGATCAGCCGGCTGCCCTCGGCCTCGTCCCGCAGTGAGGAGGTGGCCAGGGCGGAGTCGTCGTGCTCTCCGGATCGGGGGGCGGGAGTGGGCTGCCCGGAGCGCTCGCTGGTCGCGATGAGCAACCACGGCACAAGAGCAGCGGGACCAGCCGCCCCGTCGCCCGGGACGCAGGCCCGGGCCGGGACGAGTGGGTAGGGCTCGAGGGCCTCCGCCAGGGCGCGACGCAGCGCGTCAAGCCCGCGCTGAAACTCCTGATCGCCCACGTAGAACCCCCACCGACACCTGCCGGTCGCCCCTCCCGGCCTTCGCTGATGCTACGCGCCGGTAACGCCGTTGTGAACCGGTTCGTGACCCAGC